>JAZOTK010000019.1:0-8571 GCA_045657605.1 Clostridia bacterium | reverse complement strand
GAACAGGTTACGTCCAAAACAGCACTAACTCCGTCAAATCCGCTTACGGATATACCGAAAATATTTATTTTTCTCGGTTCACGTTCCACTTCTATCCCCTGTCTTGCCAGTTCATACAGCTTTTTTCCGTCTTTTTTTATTGCGGAAAACATCGGCGGCACCTGGAATATTTCACCGATAAATTTTTCTGTCGCCCTGCAGAACTCATCTTCTGTTACTTCGGGGGTACTCTCACTCAGCACTGTTCCCTGCGCGTCCTGAGTATCTGTAGTTATTCCCAGCCTTATCACCGCACGGTATTTTTTATCAGCCGCCGTAAGCAGTCCCGCCGCTTTTGTGGCATTCCCGATGCAAACCGGAAGAACGCCTTCGGCTTCGGGGTCAAGCGTTCCGGTGTGTCCGACTTTTTTTACTCCGCAGATTTTTCTGACCCGGTGTACCGCCCCAAAAGATGTTATTCCAAGTGGTTTGTATATATTCACAATTCCGTTCAAAGCACTTCTATCCTTTGCACTAAATAATCAATAAATTCCTTTTTTACAGCATCAAGGTTGCCGGTAAGTGTACAGCCTGCGGCATTGGCATGGCCGCCGCCTCCGAAATGGGCACATATATCCGCCGCACTTAGCGGATTTATGGTTCTGAGGCTTACCTTAACCGTATTTTCGTCACGCTGTTTCAGCACCGCTCCTGCTACGGCTCCTTCCATATTAACTGCTATGTTTACAAGCCCGTTTAAATCATCTTCATTTTTAAAACGCATATCTGCCGCAAAAACATTAAATTTCCCGTCGCAATAGCTTTCCATTTGTCCAAACAATAGTTTTCTTGCTTCAAATTTACCGCGGCTTATAATGTCAAAGCACATACGGTTTATATATGCATTATCTACCAGATCAATAAGCTCTGCTAAAATGAGATGCGTATTTTTTGTGGTATTCCCGAACCTGCAGCCTCCCGTATCTGTCATAATGGCTATATACAGTGCTTCAGCAATTTTTTTATCGGGTTTTACGCCAAGAAGTTTCATTATTCTGAAAATAATTTCTCCGGCAGCAGCTGCCTGCGGGTCGCTGAAAAACATATCTCCCGTCTCGGATTTCACAATATGATGGTCTATAATCAGTTTCATGCCGGCATTTTCAAAAAGCTTACTGTCGGGAGTGCGGGAAACTTCCCCGAAATCCACTCCCACAACACAGTCTGCTTTCTCTGCTTCTGTAATCGGAGACCAGCCCGTAAATTCAAACGTTTCGGGAAGACCTCCGCCAAGTACAACCTCTGCCTTCACGCCGATTTTCTCAAGGATAAATTTCAGCCCGAAACTGCTACCCAGCGCGTCTCCGTCCGGATTTACGTGGGTTATTATATATACACTTTTCTGAGTTTTTAAAAAATCAACTATTTTACTGAGCATAATTTCCTCCGGTTTAAAAGCTTTTTTATGCCGCATATTACTTGTTTATATCTGACAGCACCTTTGAGATATGTGCGCCGTATTCTATCGAATCATCAAGCACAAAGGTAAATTCGGGAGTATATCTGAGTTGTACTCTTTTCCCGATTTCCCTTCTCACAAAGCCTGCTGCACTGTTCAGCCCCTTTACGGTAGCTGTTTTTTCCTCGTCCTTTCCCAGAACGCTTACATATACCTTCGCAAATTTAAAATCCTTTGTTACCTTTACAGCAACAATTGATGTCATTTCGCTTATGCGAGGGTCTTTCAGCTCACGGATAATTCCCGCAAGCTCACGTTTTACCTCCTCGGATACACGGTCAATTCTATCAAAACCCATATATCTGTCAAGTCCTTTCTATTTCTTCCATTACGTATGCTTCAATTACATCGCTTTCTTTGAGGTCGTTGAACTTTTCAAAGCTCATACCGCACTCAAAGCCTTCAGCAACTTCTTTGGCATCGTCTTTAAATCTTTTAAGTGAGCTCAGATGTCCTTCGTGAACAACTATACCGTCACGAACTATACGGACATCGCTGTTTCTGCCGATTTTACCGTCTGTTACGTGACAGCCGGCAATTGTTCCCACTCCGCTTACTTTAAACAGCTGACGAACCTCGGCATGACCTGTTACAACCTCTTTGAACTCAGGTGCAAGCATACCTTTCATAGCCGCTTCGATTTCTTCTATAGCCTGATAAATTATTCTGTAAAGTCTTACGTCAACCTTCTTGTCTGCCGCAGAATCCATAGCACCGTTTGTGGGACGTACGTTAAAGCCTACGATAATTGCATTTGAAGCATCGGCAAGCATTACGTCAGATTCGTTTACAGCACCAACTCCGCCGTGAATTATATTGATACGGACTTCCTCGTTGGAGAGCTTGAGCAGAGACTGTTTAACCGCCTCAACTGAGCCCTGAACATCTGCTTTTACTATAATATTAAGGTCTTTTACGTCACCTGCATTAATCTGACTGAACAAATCGTCAAGAGAAACAGGTTTTCTTGTATTTTGCATTTCATCTTTTATCTTGAACTTTCTCGCTTCAACAACGTTTTTAGCCATTCTTTCGTTGTCAACGCAGTAGAAGATATCTCCGCCTTCCGGCACATCGGAAAGGCCGAGTATTTCAACAGGAGTTGAAGGTCCTGCTTCTGTTACCTTTCTTCCTCTGTAATCCGTCATAGCTCTGACTTTACCCATAGATGTACCCGCAACAATAAGGTCACCTACGTGAAGCGTACCGTTCTGTACCAGCACGGTTGCAACTGTACCCTTCGCTTTATCAAGACGGGATTCTACAACTGTACCCTTCGCTTTTCTGTCGGGATTAGCTTTAAGTTCTTTCATATCGGCAACAAGAATTACCATTTCAAGCAGATTATCAATACCTTCTCCGGTAAGTGCTGAAACGGGTACGCATATTGTATCTCCGCCCCAGTCTTCGGGAAGAAGTTCATATTCTGTAAGTTCCTGCTTAACACGGTCAACATTAGCCGCCTGTCTGTCTATTTTATTTATAGCTACCACAATGGTAACACCGGCAGCTCTGGCGTGGTTGATTGCTTCAACCGTCTGAGGCATTATACCGTCATCTGCTGCAACAACGATAATAGCAACGTCAGTAACCTGTGCACCTCGCAGTCTCATCGCCGTAAAGGCTTCATGTCCCGGAGTGTCAAGGAATGTTACCGTTCTGTCATCAACCTTAACGCTGTATGCACCGATATGCTGTGTGATACCGCCGGCTTCTGTTGATGTTACGCTCGTTTTTCTTATAGAATCAAGAAGTGATGTTTTACCGTGGTCAACGTGACCCATTACAACAACAACGGGCGGACGCGGTTTTAAATCTTCTTCATTATCGGGAGTGTCATTAAACAGTATGTCCTCATCTGTCACAATTATTTCACGTTCTACAATAGCTTCCATATCTTCTGCAACAAGTGAAGCCGTATCAAAATCGAGAACATCGTTTATTGTAGCCATAGTACCCAGCATCATCAGTCTTTTTATAACCTCTGTTGCCGGTTTTTTCAAACGCTCAGCAAGCTCGCCCACTGTAATTTCATCTGGAATAAGCACTTTGATTTCCTCTTTTTTGGGTTTCTGTACCTTCTGTGCTTTTTCAAGATTTTCAGGTCTGTCTTTCTTACCACCCTTGCCGGCGCCTTTTTTTATCTTCTGTTTCTTTGCGGTTTTATCATCAACCTCAGGAAGAATATCCTGCAGTCTACTTTCTTCCTCAAACTTCTGCAGATCTACCGCATTTGCTCTGGTATCCACATATCTCGGTTCTTTTTTTGTTTCTTCTGCAACAGCTTCTATCGTCTCTGTGATTTCCTCTGTTTCCGCCTTTTCTTCCGCTGTTTCTTTTGCAGATGTCTTTTTCTTCTTTTCCGGAGCAGGTTTTTCTTTCTTAGTCATTTCAACAGGCGTTCCGTCATCAAACTTCTGTGTCATAACTTCAAATAATATATTGAGTTCGTTTTCATCCAGACTGCTTGTGCTGCTCTTTTTTTCTATTCCGTATTTTTTCAGCTCGGCAACCAGTTCCTTGCCTACCATGCCGAAATTTTTAGCCATTTCATTTATTTTAATTTTACTCATGCCACATACCTCCGTTTCTTTAATTAGCGCTTGTATCTAATGCAGAAATTATTCCGTTTGCAAAACCTTCGTCAGTGACTCCTACTACCGCCTTTTCTTTATATCCGACAGCAGCTCCGAGTTCTTCCCTGCCGTAAGCCGTTATATATCTCACATTCATTGCTATGCACAAATGTATAAATTTATCCTTTGTGCTTCCGCCGCTGTCGTTTGCTATAAAAGCCAGTCTGCACCGACCGCTTTTGAGAGCAAACTCAGTTGCTGATGCTCCGCAAGCACATTTCCCGGACCTTCTGCAAAGTCCCAGCAAATTTTTGATTTTAATTTCCACTGTTATCACCCGCCTGCAGACTTATAATCTGAGCTTCGAGCTCGTCGTATATCTCCTGCGGTATCTGCATTTTGAATGTTTTTTCAAGTTTTTTGCCTTTTCTCACCTTTTCAAAGCATTCCGTTCCCTTACATATATAACAGCCTCTGCCGTTCTTTTTACCCGTCAGGTCAACGGAAATATCTCCTTCAGGTGACCGCACCGCACGTATGAGATCTTTTTTATCTTTCATCTCATTACATCCTATGCATTTTCGCTGTGGAGTTTTTTTCATTCATCTTCGCCTTCTTCTGTTTCAATTATAACATCAGCCGAAGTCGCCATATCTGTCATATACTGGAGAGTGCTTTTTATATCAATCTTCCAGCCGGTAAGTTTTGCTGCAAGCTTTGCGTTCAGTCCTTCTTTACCGATTGCCAGTGAAAGCTGATTTTCTTCAACCACAACAGTCGCTTCTTTTTTACCTGCAAGAAGTGCAGCTTCGTTTACGATTACATTTTTCACTTCAGCCGGAGCTATTGCTGCCGCAATAAATTCTTCGGGAGTTTCGCTGTATTTTACAATATCAACCTTCTCGCCGCCGAGTTCTGAAACAACACCGTTTACACGCATACCCTTGTTACCTACGCAAGCTCCTACCGGTTCAACGTCAGCATCGTTTGAAAGTACGGCAATTTTACTTCTTACACCCGCTTCTCTGGAAACGGATTTTATTTCAACAATACCTTCCTTTATTTCGGGAACTTCTCTTTCAAAAAGTCTTGAAACCAGCTCGGGCTGACTTCTTGAAAGCTGAATACTCGGCCCTTTAGGTGTATTGTTTATATCCATTACATAGAACATCATTTTCTTTCCGTGAACATAAGCTTCGCCCGGAACCTGACCTCTTGAGGGTACAACTGCCGCCGCTTTACCTATGTTTACAATTACATTGTATCTGGGTTTATCGCTTACAGGTTTTTTAACGCCTTCTCTGGGTCTGAATTCAACCTTTTCAACGCTGTCAACCACACCGGCAATAATATCGCCTTCGCTGATATTAAACTCACGGATTATCTGTTCTTTTTCCGCTTCGCGGATTTTCTGCAGAATAATCTGTTTTGCTGTCTGTGCGGCAATTCTTCCGAAATCTCTGGGAAGGATTTCCACATCAACATATTCGCCTATCTGCACATCTTTTTTAATTTCTCTTGCTTCTCCGATAAGTATTTCGTTGCTTTCGGCAAGGTCACCGATATTTTCAACAACGATTCGTTTCGATATAACCTTGATGTCGCCTGTGTCACCGTCGATACGGATTTCCACGTTTTCCTTGTATTCCTTGTAGTTTTTCTTGTACGCGTGTACAAGTGCTGTTTCCAGGGCTTCAAGAATATACTCCTTGTTTATGCCCTTCTCTTTTTCAAACAAATTTAATGCTTCGTTAAGTTCGCTGTTCATTTTTCTTAAAATCCCCCTTAAAAATCATAGTGCAGGCTTATTGCCGCCACATCTTTTTTATTTAAAATTATTTCTTTTCCGCCTTCTTCGATTACAATTTCCGTATCGTCCGCAGATTTGAGCAGTCCCTTTAAGGTTTTTCTTCCATTTACTGCAGAATACAGCTTCACATCGACCTCATACATATTATATTTTTCAAAATGCCAGTCCTGAGTCAGCTTCCTTTCTATTCCCGGCGATGACACCTCAAGGAAATAATTTCCGTCAATCGGGTCATCTTTATCCAGCTCATCGCTGAGGCGTCTGCTGATTCTTTCGCAGTCGTCCACACCGATTCCGCCTTCTTTATCGGCAAATATCCTCAAAAACTTCGCTGTGCCTTCTTTTACGAACTGAACATCGTAAATATAACACCCTTCGCTTTCGGCAATAGGCGTTGCGATGCCGCATACTTTTTCTTCTGTTTTATTCAAGCTTTCACTCTCCAATCAAGCAAAATGAGTGGATTTCTGAAACCCACTCATTTAACCTTACTATTCTACTGTATACTATTATATCACATTTTTTTTAAAATAGCAATAGTTTTTTAAAATTTTTTTAAATTTTTCTGCAAACTAATAATTTTGTCTTTTCGTGAATATATTGTTATTAACCAAACGAAGGAGGAATCATTTATGAGAATTACAGGGCGAATATCTTTTTCACGGCTTGCAGCGGTATTGCTTGCCGTTATCAGTGTTTATTTCAGCGTACAGGTTATTGCCGGGCAGCTTCGTCTTTACGCTCTGCCGAAAACCGTCCTTACCGCAGAACCCGATGCAAGCGGAAATTTTATTCCGAAAACAATCAGAACCGAAGGAATTACGGATTTTATCGGTAAAGCGGCTGATTTTGTGCTCGGCGGAAATTTTGCGGACGGGTCTGTCGCAGCTGCCGTATCGGGAAATTTCGGCGATATAGAAAAAATTACCGTTCTTTCCGACGGGGAACCAGAGAGTCTCCCGCCCCCGCCCGAAAATAATTCACCGGAGCGTACTATAAGCTCCGCCGGCGGTCGCACAAAGCTTGATAAAAAAATAAGTATAAATAATGAAACACAATATTCTGTGGATGCTACCTCTCTTCTCGACGGCAGCCCTGCCTTTGAATGCAAACCCAAGGTCCTTATAGTGCATACCCATTCCACCGAAAGCTATCAGCCGTCGGAGGCTTTCAACTTCCGCCATAGCAGCGCAGACCGCACCGTTGATACGGAATATAATGTGGTAAGAGTCGGAAGTGAACTTGAAAAAGAGCTTGTCGGTATGGGTATTGAAACCGTACATATAACCGATTTGTTTGACTATCCCGAATACAATAATTCTTATGCCCGTTCCTGCAAGGCTGTGGAGAAGGCATTAAAGAAAGATAAAGATATAAAGGTAGTAATTGATCTGCACCGTGACGCTATCGTAACCGCTGAAGGTCAGAAAACAAAAATTACTGCTGAAATCGGTGGCGAAAAAGTAGCACAGGTAATGCTTGTGGTAGGCACAGACGAGCTCGGCCTTGAGCACCCCGACTGGCGGACAAACCTGAAATTTGCCGTTAAACTCCAGAAAGAACTTATTAGTATCAGTCCCGATTTTGTTCGTCCCATTAATCTGAGAACATCGCGGTTTAACGGTCACACCGCCCCCGGTGCTGTTATAGTGGAGGTCGGCGCAACGGGAAATACTCTCGATGAAGCTGTCGCTTCGGCAAAATATCTTGCAAAAGCAATTTCAGAAACTTTAAAATAAACTATTGATTATTTCAGACTTTTGTTGTATAATGTATATATAACAAATGAAAGGAATGTAATTCTTGAGCATATATTTTGACAACGCAGCCACTACTATGGTTTGCGCAGAAGCCGCCGATGCGGCATATAAAGTGATGACAGAGACTTTTGGAAATCCTTCTTCCCTTCATACAATGGGAATGGAAAGTGAAAAAATTCTTGACACTTCACGCCGCCGGATTGCCACTGCAATGGGAGTAAATCACAAAAATATATATTTTACCTCAGGCGGTACGGAAAGTGATAATATAGCCGTACTCGGTGCAGTTACCCGCAATGCGCGCAAACGCAAAACCATTATAACTACAGCCTGCGAGCATCCGGCAGTATCCTCGCCTTTTGAAGTGCTGAAATCTATGGGATATAATGTTCTTAAAATAAACATAACTCCCGCAGGAATTATTGATCTGGACCATCTCGAGTCACTTTTATCCGATGATGTGTCCTTTGTCAGCATTATGCATATAAATAACGAAACAGGTTGTATAATGCCACTTTCCGAAGCTGTATCTCTTATCAGAAAAAAAGCTCCCGATGCACTTATTCATAGCGATATGGTACAGGCTTTCGGTAAAGTAAAAACTGAAAATATTGACCTTGCAAGTATAAGCAGTCATAAGATACACGGACCCAAAGGCTCCGGTGCTTTGTATATACGTGACGGAGTTCATATAAATCCGGTAATCAGCGGCGGCGGACAGGAACACGATATCCGTCCCGGAACTCAGAATATGCCGGGTATTGCCGGTTTCGGTGTTGCTGCATCTCTCCTTGATACAGCAGGGACAAACGAATATCTTGGAAAACTTAAAGCCCGGTTTATATCAAAGCTTGGCGAAATTGACGATATACAAATAAACGGCGAAAACACATCACCTCATATACTTAATGTTTCTTTCAGAGGAAC
>JAZOTK010000018.1:0-2982 GCA_045657605.1 Clostridia bacterium | reverse complement strand
TGCTCGTATAAGTGCGGGTATTGACTGGGATATGAGCTGTCTTAGTGTGTCAATATCGTTGGTATAATAGCTCATAATATCGCCGTGTTTATGGGTATCGAAAAACTTGATGGGAAGATTTTGCATTCCGTCAAACATCTTACATCTGAGTTTGCTTAAGAAACCCTGGGTAATATATGCCATAAGCTGTGTGTACAGGGTAGTTGCCGCAAGTCCTACAACATATACTGCCGCAAGAAATATCATCATCGGGATAATTTCGCCGCTTGCCGCCGCCCAGTTGCGGGTAGCAAAATGAGTATCAATTACGGCTATTATTTTCTGTATGAACAAATCGGGGATTGCCGCCGCTGCCGCAGACAGAAGTATACATACCGCCGTAACGGGTACAAGCACGGGATAAAATTCCATCAGCGTTTTTATTACTCTGCCGAGAACGCCTTTTTTCGGAGGCATAGGTCTTTTCATATTATTCATCTGCTTCACCCCCGTTTGTCTGCTGCTGATAAACTTCTCTGTAAATTTCGTTTTCAGCCAGAAGCTCGCTGTGTGTTCCCGTTCCGACAATTCTGCCGTTATCCATAACGATTATCATATCGGCATCCTGTACCGATGAAACTCGCTGTGCAATAATAATTTTCGTAGTTTCGGGAATATATTCACGAAGTCCTGCACGAATCATAGCGTCTGTCTTTGTATCGACCGCACTTGTGGAATCGTCTAAAATTAAGATTTTCGGTTTTTTAAGCAGGGCTCTTGCGATACAAAGACGCTGTTTCTGACCGCCCGAAACGTTCGTTCCGCCCTGTTCAATCATTGTATTATACTTATCGGGGAAAGATTCTGTAAATCCGTCCGCCTGGGCAAGTCTGCACGCTTCTTTAATTTCCTCAATGGTAGCGGTTTCGTTTCCCCATCTTAGGTTTTCAGCTATAGTACCCGAAAAGAGAAGATTTTTCTGCAATACCATAGCAACGCTTCCTCTGAGCGTGTCAAGATGATATTCACGTACATCCCTGCCGCCTACCATAACTGTGCCGTCTGTAGTATCGTAAAGTCTGGGAATAAGCTGTACAAGCGAGGATTTACCCGAGCCTGTACCGCCGATAATTCCTACGGTCATACCCGATTTTATATGAATATTTATATCCGACAGCGAATAGCGTTTCGCCTTTGCCGAATATTTAAAGCTGACACCGCTGAAATCCACCGACCCGTCCGCAATTTCATATACGGGATTTTCAGGCTCACTCAATGTGGCTTTTTCATCAAGCACTTCGCATACACGTTTTGCCGATTCTGCCGACATTGTTATCATAACATATATCATTGAAAGCATCATAAGTGACATAAGTATCTGCATTCCGTAGGTGAGCATTGCAGAAATCTGTCCCACGTCAACGAGTGTGCCGCCGCTTTCTATAGTCATTTTAGAGCCTATGAAAAGAACGAATATCATATTAATATTCATACATATAGTCATAAGCGGATTGTTGAGTGCTACAATTCGCTCTGCGGAAGTGAAATCTTTTCGTATATCATCAGCGGCTTCGGAGAATTTGGTTTTCTCGTAATCTTCTCTTGAAAATCCTTTTACTACTCGCATACCACGCACATTCTCTTCAATGGATTCATTGAGTCTGTCGTATTTTTTGAAAACACGACGGAAAGCAGGCATTGCTTTTCTGCTGACAAGGAACAGTCCTACTGCAAGCAGAGGTATTATAATCACAAACGCCGTAGCAAGTGCTCCGCCCATTATGTATGCCATTACAATGGAAAAAGTAAACATAAGCGGACTGCGGATTGCTGTTCTGATAATCATCATAAACGCCATCTGAATATTCGTCACGTCTGTTGTCAGTCTTGTAACAAGTGACGATGATGAAAATTTATCAATATTTTCAAAAGCGTAGGTCTGGATTTTCCCGAACAGGTCGTGACGGAGGTTTTTAGCAAATCCCGTTGATGCTTTTGCACAGGTAAATCCCGCCATACCGCCGAACGAGAGCGAAACACACGCCATTACCGTCAGCAAAAGTCCTGTTTTTAATATTTCATCCATACCGAGACCGCCTTTTATTTTGTTAACAAGGTCAGCGGTAATAAACGGTATAAGAGTTTCTATAACAGCCTCACCTATCATAAAAAGAAACGTCAGAACAGTATGTTTTTTATATTCTCTTATGCATGAGGCAAGCTTTTTCAGCATATAACTTCTTCCTTTCAAAATATTTTTTCCCATACTAATTAGAATACCACTTTTTACCCTAAAAGTCAAGGTGAATAATGTGAAATTTTTGTAAATTTTCAGAAACAGAAAGATTTTGTATAAAACTGTTGAATTTTATATTTTTTTGATGTATAATAAAATAACGAAAGGAGAATTATTATGAACGAATATTCTTTAACCCTTATGAACCTTATAAACTCACTTACCCCTGTTGTCATAAGCCTGGCAACAAAACTCCTTATTACGGGGGTAATACTTATTGTCGGATTTAAGCTTGCAAAGCTTTTTATAAAGCTGCTGAATAAAAGCAAGCTGTATGCAAAACTTGACTCGGGCGTGCAGTCATTTTTAAACAGCTTTTTATCAATCGCCGTTAAAGCGATAATTTTAATTACCGCGGCGGGATATATGGGTATTCCCATGACGAGCTTTATAACTATACTCGGCTCAATGGCAGTAGCTATAGGTCTCTCACTTCAGGGTAGCCTTTCAAACATAGCAGGCGGTATTATCATACTTATATTCAAACCGTTTGTTATAGGCGATTTTGTAAGCATAAACGGCTCGGACGGTACAGTTACCGAAATCGGTCTTTTTTACACGTATATCACTACGGCGGATAACCGCAAAATCATAATCCCTAACGGAGTTGCCTCAAACAACGTGATAGTAAACGCTACCGAGCAGACACACCGCCGTGTTGACCTTGATATTACAACAAGCTATGATGCTGATATTGAGCAGGTAAA
>JAZOTK010000017.1:0-24723 GCA_045657605.1 Clostridia bacterium | reverse complement strand
GAAGGTGAAGTAGCCGCAATGGCAATGGGTAAAATATATACATTCGGTCCCAGCTTCAGAGCTGAAAACAGCAACACACCCAGACACGTTGCTGAATTCTGGCATGTAGAACCGGAAGTAGCATTTGCAGAGCTTCCCGATATAATAGAAATTGCTGAGGATATGATAAAGAATATTATAAAGGATGTTATGGATAAATGTCCCGATGAGCTTAAGTTCTTTGATGAAAGATTTGAAAAGGGACTGCTTGAAAAACTCGATAAGGTTATAAACAGCAGTTTTGAAATAGTTGATTATACAAAAGCAATCGAACTCCTTCAGAAAGCGGATAAGGAATTTGTATATCCTGTTGAATGGGGTTGTGATCTGCAGACCGAGCACGAAAGATATATTACTGAAGAAGTTTATAATAAACCTGTGTTTATTACAAACTACCCCAAAGCAATAAAGTCATTCTATATGAAACAGAATCCGGACGGAAAAACAGTTGCGGCGACAGACCTTCTTGTGCCGGGCGTAGGCGAAATTATCGGATGTAGTGAAAGAGAAGCAGATTACGATAAGCTGGTTCAGGCAATGAAAGACAGAGATATGCGACTTGAGGATTATGAAGATTATCTTGATTTAAGAAGATTCGGATCAGTTCCTCACAGCGGATTTGGTCTGGGATTTGAAAGAATTATTATGTATGTAACAGGCATGAGCAACATAAGAGATGTTATCCTCTATCCCAGAACAGTAGGTGCAATAAGATAATAAACCTTAAAAAGGAGAATGCATTATGCGGAAATTATATATACCGGAAGGATATAGACAGAAAATGTCTCTGCGTGAAACACAGCAGGCTATAAAAACCATAAAAGATACTTTCCAGGTTGAATTTGCCAAAAGTCTTAATCTGGACAGAGTAACCGCGCCTATTGTTGTAACCAGCGACAGTGGTATAAACGATGATTTAAGCGGTGTGGAACGTAAGGTTGAATTTGATATAAAAGAAATTAACATAAACGCGGAGATTGTACAGTCTCTTGCAAAATGGAAAAGATTTGCACTTTATCGCTACGGCTATGAACCCGGAGTGGGTATATATACCGATATGAGTGCAATACGCCGTGACGATGATGTGGATAATATCCATTCAATATACGTTGACCAGTGGGACTGGGAAAGAGTTATAACAGAAGAAGACAGAACTATAGATTTTCTTAAGATGATTGTCCGTAAAATAGTTGTGGCAATATCTCATACCCAGGAGATTGTTAAGGAAAAATATCCGCAGATAAAAAATACTGTAGAGAGAAACGTATTTTTCATTACAACCCAGGAACTGGAGGATATGTATCCCGATCTTACGGCGAAAGAAAGAGAAAATGAGATAGTACGTAAATATAAAACTGTATTTATAATGCAGATAGGAAAGAGACTTAAAAGCGGCAATAAACATGACGGCAGAGCTCCGGATTATGACGACTGGGAACTTAACGGCGATATAATGCTCTGGAATGATGTTCTGCAATCGGCGTTTGAGATTTCTTCGATGGGAATCCGTGTAAATGCAGAGTCGCTGAAATATCAGCTTGAAACCGAAGGTGCAACCGATAAAATGAAGTATGCTTTCCATAAAGGCATTATGAATAACACCCTTCCGCTTACAATAGGTGGAGGGATAGGGCAGTCGAGAATGTGTATGCTTCTTCTTGAAAAAGCTCATATAGGAGAAGTTCAGGTATCGGTATGGCCTGAAGATATGATTGAAGAATGTGAGAAAAACGACATAATACTGCTTTAATCAATAGGAGAAAGTATATGAATAATGTAACAGAAATTTTTGGTTCAAACGTGTTTAACGAATCCGTTATGAAAGAACGGTTGCCAAAAGAAATATATGAGGCAATAAGAAAAACAGTTGATACTATGGCACCGCTGCCTGATGAGGTTGCGGAAGTAGTGGCAAATGCAATGAAAGACTGGGCTATAGAAAAAGGAGCGACACACTATACTCATTGGTTTCAGCCTATGACCGGATGTACAGCGGAAAAACACGATGCCTTTATTACCCCGGCACCCGAAGGTAAGGTAATAATGGATTTTTCGGGGAAAGAGCTGATTAAAGGTGAGTCCGATGCATCCTCGTTCCCGTCAGGAGGCCTTCGTGCTACCTTTGAAGCGAGAGGCTACACGGCGTGGGATCCTACCTCGTATGCTTTTGTGAAAGATGGGTCGTTATATATTCCTACGGCATTCTGTTCATACGGCGGCGAGTTGCTTGATAAAAAAACACCGCTGCTGCGTTCTATGGATGCACTCAACAGACAGGCTTTGCGTGTACTTAAGTTTTTCGGGAAAAATCCCGAGCGCATAATTTCCAGCGTAGGAGCAGAGCAGGAATATTTTCTTGTGGATCTGGAGAGCTGGGAAAAGCGTAAGGACCTGGTTATGACAGGAAGAACGCTTTTCGGAGCGAAACCTCCGAAGGGACAGGAAATGGACGACCACTATTATGGAAATATAAAAGAGAGAGTATCGGCTTTCATGAAAGAAGTGGAAGAAGAGCTCTGGAAGCTGGGAGTATATGCAAAAACCAAGCATAACGAGGCAGCTCCGGCGCAGCACGAACTGGCTCCCATATACTGTACCACGAATATTGCTACCGACCATAACCAGCTTATGATGGAAATGATGCAAAAAATCGCAAAAAGACACGGTCTGGTTTGTCTTCTTCACGAGAAACCTTTTGCCGGCGTGAACGGTTCGGGAAAACATAACAACTGGTCTTTGGGGACAAGTGACGGGGAAAATTTGCTTAAACCCGGCAAAAAACCGATTGAGAACAAACAGTTTTTGTTGTTTTTGAGTGCGGTTATAAAAGCGGTTGATGAATACGGCGAGCTTTTGCGTGTATCTGTGGCAACGGCGGGCAATGACCATCGTCTTGGCGGAAATGAAGCTCCCCCTGCCATAATCTCCGTATATCTGGGTGATGAGCTGGAAGGTGTGCTTGAAGCGATACGAAATGGAGTATGGACTGTTGAAAAGGTTAAAGCCGTTATGGAAACAGGGGTTGAAAGCCTGCCCACCTTTAAAAAAGATACGACGGACAGAAACAGAACCTCACCTTTTGCATTCACCGGAAATAAGTTTGAGTTCAGAAGTCCGGGGTCTTCTCAGTCAATAGCCGGAATCAACTATATAATGAATACGATTATTGCCATGGAGCTTCGTGAGTTTGCTGACAGACTCGATAAAGCAGATGATGCGGAAACGGAGATAGAGGCTATTATAAGAGATGTGGCGGTGAACTGTGAAAGAATTGTCTTTAACGGAAACAACTATTCGGAAGAATGGATAGCCGAAGCGGCGAGAAGAGGGTTGCCGAATCTGAAGGATACAGTTGAAGCTATCCCGGCGTTTATCGATAAAAAGAACTACAGAGCTTTCACGGAAATGGGAATACTTACCGAGAAAGAAATATACAGCAGATATGAAATACTTATAGAAGATTATTCTAAAACTGTAAATGCGGAAGCAAGAACTATGCTCGAAATGGCAAACAGAGAAATTTTACCTGCATGCCTGGAATATTCAAATATGCTGCTTGATACACTGGCTAAGAAAAAAGCGGCAGGAATTGATGTCTGTACAAAGCTTGGTGAAAAACGGGCGATGCGGACGATAAGTCTTACAGAAGAGCTGATGGAGAAAATAGAAGTTCTTGAAGAAAAGACAGGGATCGTCGGAACAATCGCAGACGAATATGAAGCGGCTAAATTCGCAAGAGATGAAATACTTTCCGCTATGCAAAGCCTCAGAGCAACAGCAGATGAACTTGAAACAATAGTGGGAAGCAAGTACTGGCCCTTCCCCACTTATGTGGAATTATTGTTTAATATATAATATAGGAAGAAAAGGAGATGCTGATATGCCTGCAATTATGTTGAAGGTGAATGTGGCGGTATCGGAAGAAAAGGAAACGGTACTTAAAACAAAGCTGGGCGAGGCAATAGGCCTTATTCCCGGGAAAAGCGAAAACTGGCTTATGGTTTGTATAGAAGATAATCAGAAACTGTATTTCAGAGGAAGCAAAGACGAAAAACTTGCTTTTGCGGTGGTAAAGCTGCTGGGAAAGGCTAAAAGAGAGGATTATGAGCGTCTGACGGCTGGTATAACGGAAATTATGGAGACTGAGCTGGGAGTTGCTCATACGTATGTTCAGTATGAGGAAACTGAACACTGGGGATATAACGGAAGTAATTTCTGAGTAAAATAAGTAAAAAGGTGTATATAATTAGGCTGTTTCCGGAGTTTGGTCTTCCGGGAGCAGCTTAATATGCATTTTGCATAAAAAAACACATATAGGAGCCCGAAATTTATGTATATTTTATATTGAAAGTAACGAAAAAATATGATATAATATAAGGGCTGTGACTAAAGGCGGTCGTAGAAGCGGGAGGTTGCACTCGGGGTAAAACCCGGGAATTTCCGTGGAGATTTGTCCGATTTTAAACCGGGCGGCGAGTCACTGTACACAAAAGCAAACGTTTATTTTTTGGTATGGGTATGCTATGCCCGTATCTACTGCGTTGTGTGCCCGGAGGAGTTATATTCCCCGGGTTATTTTGATGGGTGAGCATGACACACCCGGATAAGTGTGCAGAAATTTGTTTGTCGCAAGCACTGGGCAGCTAAAATATAATTCAGGAGGCGACAGTACTATGGCAAGTACACAGAAAATGAGAATAAGACTTAAGGCGTATGACCATACTCTTATAGACCAGTCTGCAGCTAAAATAGTTGACACTGCAAAGAGAACTGGTTCTAAGGTTTCCGGTCCTATCCCCCTTCCCACAAAGAAGGAAATAGTTACGATCTTAAGAGCTGTGCATAAGTATAAAGATTCGAGAGAACAGTTCGAACTTCGTACGCACAAAAGATTAATCGATATCATTTCTCCGGCAGCTAAGACGGTAGAAGCTCTGAAAAGACTTGACTTACCTGCAGGCGTTGAAATCGAAATCAAATTAGTATAAGAATGTAAAGTCCAAAGGATTTTATATACCAGAAAGACATACAAGTCATGAGTATGGCATTTCCGGTCATGTTGGCGCAAAGGACGTCAACCAATAACCAAATGGAGGTGTAAAGGAAGAATGAAAAAGGCAATTTTAGGAAAAAAACTCGGCATGACACAGCTTTTCTGCGAAGACGGCAGCATGATTCCCGTAACAGTAATCGAAGCGGGTCCTTGCGTTGTTGTTCAGAAGAAAACTGTTGAAACAGACGGTTACGAAGCTGTACAGTACGGTTTCGGTGACAAAGCTGAGAAGAAAATGAACAAGCCTATGAAAGGTCACTTTGACAAAGCAGGCGTGGCTTACAAGGCTTATCTCAGAGAGTTCAGACTTGATGATGTATCTTCTTTAAACGTAGGTGATATCGTTAAAGCTGATATCTTTGAAGCAGGAGAAACAGTAGACGTAACAGGCAGAACTAAGGGCAGAGGCTTCGCTGGTACAGTTAAGAGATGGGGAACACACAGAGGTCCCATGACTCACGGTTCCGGTTATCACAGAGGCGTAGGTTCTATGGGCGCTTGTTCAGACCCTTCGAGAGTATTCAAGGGTAAAAAGCTTCCGGGTCATTACGGTAACGACAGAGTTACAATCCAGAATCTGGATGTAGCTAAGGTTGATGCCGAAAGAAATCTTGTGCTGGTTAAAGGTGCAATACCCGGACCTAAGGGCGGATTAGTATATATCAAAAGCTCAGTTAAGGCTGGCAAGTAATAAATTTAACCGAAAGGAGGATATACGATGCCTAGCATAGCAATACTTAATATGAAAGGTGAAAGCGTTGGAACAATGGAACTCAGCGAACAGGTTTTCGGCGTTGAGGTAAGTGAAAGCGCAATTCATCAGGTAGTGGTTAATTATCTGGCAAACCAGAGACAGGGTACGCAGAGCACAAAGACTCGTACAGAGGTAAGAGGCGGCGGCAGAAAGCCCTGGAGACAGAAAGGCACAGGCCGTGCAAGACAGGGAAGCATCCGTGCACCCCAGTGGACAGGCGGCGGAGTTGCACTCGGTCCCAAACCCCGTGACTACAGATACAAGCTTAATAAGAAGCTTAAGAAACTCGCAATGAAATCAGCTCTCACAAGCAAGGTTTTAAATGGCGAACTTATTGTTATTGATGATATAAAGGTTGATGAAATCAAAACAAAGACAATGGTATCAATGCTTAAAGAAGTAAATGTTGACAAAGCGCTCATCGTAATGGCTGAGAAGAATGAAAATGTTTACAGATCAGCAAGAAACATTCCTTTTGTTGAAACAACCTTTGTTGATACTTTAAACGTATATTCAATCATAAAACATGATTATATGATAGCAACAAAAGAAGCTATATCAAAACTTGAGGAGGTGTATGCATAATGACAGCACATGATATTATCAGAAGACCTATTATCACTGAACAGAGTATGATGCTTATGCAAGAGAAAAAATACACCTTTGAAGTTGATAAAAGGGCTAACAAAATCCAGATAAAACAGGCAATTGAAGAAGTTTTCGGCGTTAAGGTTGAAAGCGTTAACACAATGAATGTTTTAGGAAAATATAAGAGAATGGGCGCAAATATCGGTAAAAGAGCTGACTGGAAAAAAGCAATCGTTAAATTAACAGACGACAGCAAAACCATCGAGTTCTTTGAAGGTATGGCGTAATTCGGGAGGGAGATAGTTATGGCTATAAGAAAATATAAACCGACCTCTCCGGCCAGAAGATTTATGACGGTGTCTACTTTCGAGGAGATTACAACAAATACTCCGGAGAGATCACTTCTTGAACCTATCAAGAAGAATGCCGGCAGAAACTCTTACGGCAGAATAACAGTTCGTCACAGAGGCGGCGGAGAAAGAAGAAAATACAGAATCATTGATTTCAAAAGAAATAAGGACGGTATGAAAGCTACCGTTATGACAATCGAGTACGATCCTAACAGAAGTGCAAACATTGCACTGGTACAGTACGAGGATGGCGAAAAGAGATATATTCTTGCTCCTCTCGGACTTACAGTAGGAACAGTAATCGAATCCGGCGAAGGTGCTGATATAAAAACAGGTAATGCTCTTAAAATAGCAGACCTGCCCATCGGTACACTTATCCACAACATCGAGCTTGTTCCCGGCAAAGGCGGTCAGCTCGTAAGAAGTGCAGGCGGAGCAGCACAGCTTATGGCAAAAGAAGGCAAATATGCTCAGGTAAGACTTCCCTCCGGTGAAGTAAGACTCATAAGCATGAACTGCAAAGCAACTATCGGTCAGGTAGGAAACATTGACCATGAAAACGTTTCTATCGGTAAAGCCGGACGTAAACGTCACATGGGATTCAGACCTACAGACCGTGGTGTTGTAATGAACCCGAACGACCATCCCCACGGTGGTGGTGAAGGTAAATCGCCTATCGGACGTCCGAGCCCTGTTACTCCTTGGGGTAAACCTGCTCTCGGTCTGAAGACACGTTCTAAGAAAAAAGCAACAAACAAATATATTGTAAAAGCAAGAAATTCTAAGTAATATAAGGAGGAAAGGATAATGAGTAGATCTCTTAAAAAAGGACCTTTTGTCCATGAAAAACTCCTTGCGCAGATTATACAGCTTAACGAATCAGGTAAGAAGACAGTTTTAAAAACATGGTCAAGATCATCCACTATATTCCCTGAAATGGTAGGGCACACAATTGCTGTTCATGACGGACGCAAACACGTTCCTGTATATGTTACTGAGGATATGGTTGGTCACAAATTAGGCGAATTTGCGCCTACACGTACCTTTAAAGGACATTCAGGTTCTAAAACAGGTGTAAAATAATTTATCAGTGGTAATGTTGGTATGAAGAAAGGAGGAGCGAGGCATGGAAGCACGTGCAACTCACAGATATGCCCGTATTTCACCGCGTAAAGTGAAAATAGTTAATGACCTTATCAGAAACAAGCCCGTAGGCGTAGCAATGGGAATTTTAAGAAATACTCCTAAGGCAGCTTCTGAATTGTTAATGAAAGTATTAGCGTCTGCTGTAGCAAACGCAGAAAACAACTTCAATATGGATGTTGACAAATTATACGTTTCGGAGGTATACGCAAACCCCGGTCCGATTCTTAAGAGAATCATGCCCAGAGCACAGGGTAGAGCGTTCCGTATAAACAAACGTACAAGTCACATTACAGTAGTAGTAAAAGAGAAAGAATAATAAGGAGGTGTAAAGATTGGGTCAGAAAGTACATCCACACGGTCTCAGAGTTGGAGTTATAAAAGATTGGGATTCTAAATGGTATGCAGGCAAAAAAGAATGCGGTGAGTACCTCATTGAAGACGTAAAGATAAGAGAATTCGTAAAGAAAAAACTCTTCCTTGCTGGTGTGCCTAAAATTGAAATAGAACGTAAAATAAACAAAGTATTTATCAACATTCACGCAGCAAAACCCGGTATCGTAATCGGTAGAGGCGGCGCTGAAATCGAAAAGCTTAAAAAAGAGCTTGTTGATATGGTAGGTAAAGATGTTGCAATCAACATCATCGAGGTTAAAAGCCCCGATATCAATGCTCAGCTTGTTGCTGAAAACATCGCAGCACAGCTCGAAAAGAGAATTTCCTTCAGACGTGCAATGAAATCTGTTATGGGCAGAGCTATGAAGCTTGGCGCAAAAGGTATAAAAACCTCTGTTTCAGGTCGTCTGGGCGGTGCGGAAATAGCACGCTGCGAACATTATCATGAAGGTACTATTCCCTTGCAGACCTTAAGAGCCGATATAGATTACGGTTTCTATGAAGCTGATACAACTTACGGAAAAATCGGCGTAAAGGTTTGGATTTACAAAGGTGAGGTTCTTCCTGAAAGTAAAAAAGCGCCTAAGGCAGAAGGAGGAGCAAAATAATGTTAATGCCAAAAAGAGTTAAATACCGCAGAGTACACAGAGGCAGACTCAAGGGTAAAGCAACCCGCGGTAACGTAATAAATTACGGCGATTTCGGTATTGTGGCATTAGAAGCCGGCTGGATAACAAGTAACCAGATCGAGGCAGCCCGTATCGCTATGACAAGATACATTCGCCGTGGCGGTAAGGTATGGATTAAAATATTCCCCGATAAGCCGATAACAGAAAAACCGGCTGAGACTCGAATGGGTAGCGGTAAAGGTTCACCCGAATACTGGGTAGCTGTTGTAAAACCGGGCAGAGTATTATTTGAAGTTGCAGGCGTATCAGAAGAAGTAGCAAGAGCTGCTATGACACGTGCAATTCACAAACTGCCTATCAAATGTAAATTTGCTGTCCGTCAGGAAGCAGGAACGGAAGGTGACGCGTAAATGAAAATTGAAAAGTTACGTGATTTGACAGCAGAAGAATTAGAGCTTAAATTAAAAGAGCTTAAAGCAGAGCTGTTCAATCTCAGATTTCAACATGCCACCAACCAATTGGATAATCCTATGAAAATGGTGGAAGTTAAGAAAACAATCGCCAGAGTTAAAACTATTTTGCGTGAAATTGAACTTAAAGAAACCGTTTAATGCGAGTAGTTTGAGAAAGGAGGATTTTTAGCTGTGGAACGTAATTACAGAAAAACAAGAATAGGCACAGTTGTTAGCGATAAAATGGACAAAACTATCGTAGTAGCCATTGCTTATAACGTAAAGCATCCTTTGTACGGTAAGATTGTTAAAAGAACTTATAAATTAAAGGCGCATGACGAAAACAATTCATGCGGTATAGGCGATAGAGTAAAGGTTATGGAAACAAGACCTCTTTCTAAAGATAAGAGATGGAGACTTGTTGAAATAATGGAAAAAGCTCAGTAATTTTAAATGTAATAGGAAGGAGTGGACTTATCATGATCCAACAGCAAACACTTCTTAAAGTTGCGGATAACACCGGTGCAAAAGAGCTTATGTGCATCAGAGTACTTGGTGGCAGCGGAAGAAAGTATGCGGCAATCGGCGACGTTGTAATAGCTTCGGTTAAAAAGGGTACGCCCGGTGGAGTTGTTAAAAAAGGCGACGTTGTAAAGGCTGTTATTGTTCGCTCGGTTAAAGGAGCACGCCGTGCAGACGGTTCATATATAAGATTTGACGAGAATGCTGCGGTAATAATCAGAGATGACAAAAACCCCAGAGGTACACGTATCTTTGGTCCAGTAGCAAGAGAGCTTAGAGATAAAGAATATATGAAAATTTTATCACTTGCTCCGGAAGTACTTTAAAGAGGGAGGCAAGCTTAAAATGAGTAAATTTCATTTAAAGTCCGGCGATGAAGTAGTAGTTATTACCGGTAAAGACAAGGGCAAAAAAGGAAAGATTCTTTCCGTTGACCACAAAAGCGGTAAAATACTTGTTGAAAAAGTAAACATGGTTATTCGTCATTCCAAACCGCGCCGTCAGGGCGAAACCGGTGGACGTCTTGAAAAAGAATCCCCGATTTACGGAAACAAGGTAATGCGCGTTTGTCCCAAATGCGGAAAACCCACCCGTATCGGCAGAAAAGTGTTGGAAAACGGCGAAAAGTCAAGATACTGTAAAAAATGTCTTGAAATTATAGATTAATAACCGTCGAAAGGAGGTAATCAGACGATGGCAAGACTTAAAGAAAAATATTTAAGTGAGGTAGCACCGGCGCTGATGAGCAAATTTGAATACAAAAGCCCGATGCAGATACCCAAACTTGAAAAAATCGTTATAAACATAGGTATGGGCGAAGCTAAGGACAATCCGAAGGCTATTGATGCTGCTGTTGCAGACCTGGCAGCTATAACAGGACAGAAACCCGTTATAACAAAAGCTCGTAACTCCGTTGCTAACTTCAAAATCCGTGAAGGCATGAACATCGGTGTTAAGGTTACACTTCGTGCAGAACGTATGTATGAATTTTTAGACAGACTGTTCAATGTTGCACTTCCCCGTGTAAGAGACTTCAGAGGTATTAACCCCAACTCTTTTGACGGCAGAGGCAACTATGCAATGGGTCTGAAAGAACAGTTGATATTCCCTGAAATCGAATATGATAAAATCGATAAAATCAGAGGTATGGATATAATTATGGTAACAACAGCTAAAACAGATGAAGAAGCACGCGAGCTGCTTAGCTTAATGGGTGCTCCGTTTAGCAAGAACTGAGAGGAGGCAAAAAGAAATGGCTAAAAAAGCTATGGTATTAAAACAGCAGAGGACGCCGAAATTCTCAACCAGATATTATAACAGATGCAAGATTTGCGGAAGACCTCATGCTTATCTCAGAAAGTTTGGAATTTGCCGTATCTGTTTTAGAGAATTGGCTTACAAAGGTCAGATCCCCGGCGTTAAAAAGGCTAGTTGGTAATGCTTTACCGTAAGGAAGGAGGTAAACAAGATGCAAATAACTGATCCTATTGCAGATTTGCTTACAAGAATAAGAAATGCGGCAAGCGCAAAACACGATACTGTTGATGTGCCTGCCTCAAACCAGAAAAAGGCTATTGTAGAAATCCTTGCTGAAGAAGGTTATATAAAGAATTATCAGTTAATTGAAGATAACAAGCAGGGTATAATAAGAATTACATTAAAGTATGGCGCTAATAAGACAAAGGCTATATCCGGTCTTAAAAGAGTCAGCAAACCCGGTCTGAGAGTTTATGCGGGCAAAGAAGAGCTTCCTAAAGTAATAAGAGGACTCGGCATTGCAATCATATCCACATCAAAGGGTATAATGACTGATAAAAAGGCAAGAGCACTTGGTGTTGGCGGCGAAGTACTGGCATACATCTGGTAATAAATTTTAAAATAAATACAGGGGGAAACGTGGACTTGTAAAGTTGCACTCAATCACCCCGCGGAGGTGCGTAAAATGTCAAGAATTGGCAGAATGCCGATAGAATTACCGGCAGGCGTTGACGTTAAAATCGGCGCTGAAAACGAAATCACAGTAAAAGGACCTAAAGGTACTCTTACAAAGAAACTTCATCCTGAAATGATAATCAAGGTAGAAGGCAATGTAGCTGTTGTTGAAAGACCGAGCGAAGAAAAAATGCACAAAGCATTACACGGTCTTACAAGATCACTTCTTAACAACATGGTTGAGGGTGTATCAAAGGGCTTCTCTAAAGAACTCGAAGTAAACGGCGTAGGTTACAGAGCTCAGAAACAGGGCAAAAAGCTCGTTTTAAACCTGGGTTATTCACATCCGGTTGAAATGGAAGAGACAGATGGAATACAGATTGATGTTCCCTCTCCTAACAAAATCATAATCAACGGTATCGACAAACAGGCAGTAGGTCAGTTTGCAGCTGTTGTAAGAGAAAAAAGACCTCCCGAACCGTATAAAGGTAAGGGTATCAAATATGTTGATGAACATATAAGACGTAAAGAAGGTAAAACCGGCGGTAAAGGTAAGAAATAAAGAAAGGAGGACTAGACAATGATTAAAAAACCCTGTAGTAATGTCGCAAGAGTAAGACGTCATAAACGTGTACGTAAATTAATCAAAGGAACAGCAGCTCGTCCGAGACTTTGCGTGTTCAGAAGTGCAAAACACATATATGCACAGATAATTGACGATACAGTAGGTAACACATTGGTATCTGCCTCCACATTAGAGGGCAGTTTTACCGGAAACGGCGGAAATAAAGAGGCAGCTCGTGCAATCGGTAAGCTTATAGCAGAAAAAGCTTTGGAAAAAGGTATCAAACAGGTAGTGTTTGACCGTGGCGGCTATATTTACCACGGAAGAGTAGCAGAGCTTGCTGACGGTGCGCGTGAAGGCGGCCTTGAATTCTAATAAGAAGGAGGGGAACTATTGTGCAGGAAATTATAGATACAAACGGTTTAGAATTACAGGAAAAAGTAGTTAGCATCAGACGTGTTGCAAAGGTTGTAAAAGGCGGTAGAACATTCCGTTTCTCAATCCTTGTTGTAGTAGGTGACGGCGCAGGTCATGTAGGTTGCGGTAACGGAAAAGCAGCTGAAATACCGGAAGCTGTAAGAAAAGCGATTGAAGATGCTAAGAAAAATATGGTAACAGTACCTATGGTAGGAACAACTATTCCTCACGAGACAATCGGTAAATCAGGTGCAGGCGAAGTTCTTATGAAACCCGCTGGCCCCGGTACCGGTGTTATCGCAGGAGGTGCTGTACGTGCGGTTCTCGAGCTTGCCGGCATAAGAGATATAAGAACAAAATGCCTGCGTTCAAACAACCCGAGAAACGTTGTAAGCGCTACCATAGAAGGACTTGCTAACTTAAACAGTGCGAGTGATGTTGCTGAAAGACGCGGCAAAACCGTAAAAGAACTTTTAGGTTAAGGAGGGGCTGAAAAATGGCTAAATTGCAAATAACTCAGGTTAAAAGCTCCATTGGTTGCAAAAAGGACCAGATAGCTACACTGAAAGCTTTGGGACTGAAAAAAATAAGAGATGTTGTCGTACATGACGGCAATCCTCAGATAAACGGTATGGTGCAAAAGGTTATACACCTTGTTGACGTACAAGAAATATAATTGAAGGAGGTGTAAAATATGCGTTTGCATGAACTTTCACCTGTAGAGGGTTCAACAAAGGAGCCTAAGAGAAAGGGTCGTGGCCACGGTAGCGGTAACGGAAAAACTGCCGGTAAAGGTCACAAAGGTCAGAATGCGCGTTCGGGTGGCGGTGTAAGACCCGGATTTGAAGGCGGACAGATGCCTTTATACAGAAGACTTCCTAAACGTGGATTTACAAACATTTTTGCCAAGGAGTATGTTGAGGTTAAACTTGAAACATTAAACGGTTTCGAGGACGGTGCTGAAATAGATGCATTTGTACTCAAAGACGCAGGTGTTATCAGTAAGATATGCGATGGCATAGTTGTTTTAGGAAACGGTGAAATTACAAAGAAATTAACCGTTAAAGCGGCAAGATTCACAAAATCTGCTAAAGAAAAAATTGAGGCGGCAGGTGGAAAGGCAGAGGTGATATAAAGTGATAAAAACTTTAGTCAATGCCTGGAGATTACCCGACCTTAGAAAAAAATTGATATTTACAATGTTCATGCTGGTTATATTCCAGCTGGGAACAGTAATTCCGGTTCCCGGAATTATGAAAGATGCTCTTAAGTCATTAATGGGCATAGGCCAGGGCGGCGGTACAGTATTTGATCTGGTTAACATTATATCGGGCGGTGCTATGGAGCAGGCTTCAATCTTTGCTATGAGCATTACCCCGTACGTTAACTCATCAATTATTATGCAGCTCCTGACAGTTGCAATTCCTTCTCTTGAAAAAATAGCCAAAGAAGGCGAAGAAGGAAGAAAAATTATCGGTAAATGGACTCGTTATGTAACAGTAATCCTGGCATTCATACAGGCTTCCGGTCTGTATGTAGGTCTCAGCAATGCAAATTCGCTGACAAACCCCGGATTTATGAGTTTCGTAACAATTACTCTGTCATTTACGGCAGGTACAGCTTTCCTTATGTGGATAGGCGAACAGATTACCGAAAAAGGTATTGGTAATGGTATATCAGTTATTATCTTTGCCGGTATCGTATCAAGAGGACCTCAGCTTATAGCAAGTCTTTATGCTCTGTTCCTCGACAAATGGTATCTTGCATTGATACTTGTAGCATTGTGTCTGATTATCGTAGCTTTCGTTGTTACAATCAACGATGCAGAAAGAAGAATTCAGGTACAGTACGCAAAGAGAATGGTTGGCAGAAAGATGTATGGCGGACAGAGCTCGCACATACCTTTCAAAGTGTCTATGGCAGGCGTTATACCGATTATCTTTGCAAGCTCCATACTTTCTTTCCCGGCAACAATCGCAAGACTGTTCACATCCGGTGAAGTAGCATGGATCAACAACTTCATGACCTCGCCTTTATATGCGATATTATACTTCGTGCTGATAATATTCTTTACATTCTTCTATACAGCAATGATGTATAATCCCATAGAAATGGCAAACAACATTAAAAGTAATGGCGGATTTATCCCCGGAATCAGACCTGGTAAACCCACATCTGATTTTATTACAAAGGTTATGAATAAAGTAACGGTTATAGGAGCAATTGCAATTGCACTCATCGCAGTTCTTCCGATACTTATGAGTAGCGGAAATATGGCGGTTGCATTCGGCGGATCTTCACTGCTCATCTTAGTTGGTGTTGCTATTGAAATTTACCGTCAGCTTGAATCGCAGATGCTGATGAGAAATTACAAAGGCTTTCTTGATTAATTAAAGTACTCCCAGAGGGATATAGGAATAGAAGGTTTCATGTTATGAAAATTGTATTATTAGGTCCTCCGGCTGCAGGAAAAGGTACGCAGGCGGCAAATCTGTCAAAACTTTATAATATTCCGTCTATATCAACCGGAAGCATTATAAGGCATGAGATGAGTGCAAAAACCGAACTTGGTCTTAAAGCTATTCCGTATATAGATGCAGGACAGCTTATACCTGATGATTTGGCAATAGAACTTGTAAAGAACCGGATTAAAGAGGATGACTGTAAAAACGGATATATTCTGGACGGATTTCCGAGAACAGTTGTGCAGGCAGAAACTGCTGAAAAAATGGGTCTGGAGATAAACAAGGTCATACTTATTGAGGTAGATGACGAGGAAGTTGCACTCAGAATTACAGGACGACGGGAATGCAGAGAATGCAATGCGGTTTACCACACGACATTCAATCCTCCCGAAGTAGAAAATGTTTGCGACAGATGTGGCGGCGAGCTTTATTGCCGCGAGGATGATAATGAAGAAACCGTCCGTAAGAGACTTTCCGTTTACCATGGGTTGACAGAACCACTCAAGGCATACTATGAGAAAAAAGGTATTTTGACAAAGGTCATAAGCAAAGAGTCGGTTGAAGAAACTACAAAAGAGATGTTTGCAAAATTGGGTGAGCATTATGGTAACAATTAAGTCTTTAAATGAAATAATGCTCATGAAGGATGCAGGCAAAATTCTTGCGGAGACATTGGAGCTGCTTCGTGAAAATATAAAAGCAGGAATCTCCACAAAACAGCTTGACAAAATTGCTCATGAGTATATAAGAAAACAAAATGCTGTTCCGTCCTTTTTAAACTATAACGGATATCCGGCAAGTGTATGTGTTTCGCTTAATAATGAAATTGTACACGGGATACCGGGGAAAAGAATATTAAGAGATGGAGATATAGTAAGTATAGACGTTGGAGTATGTTACAAAGGCTACCACGCGGATGCCGCAAGAACATACGGTGTTGGTGAAATATCACCTGAAGCTGCAAGACTTGTAGAAGTTACAAAACAAAGTTTCTATGAAGGCATAAAGCATGCAAAGGAAGGAAATCGCCTTGGTGATATTTCAAACGCTATACAAATGTTTGTTGAGGAAAATGGTTATTCGGTAGTGAGAGACTTAGTGGGTCACGGTATCGGAGCAAACCTCCATGAAGCCCCGGATGTACCGAATTTCGGAACGGCGGGCAGAGGAATAAGACTCCAGAGCGGTATGACATTAGCGATAGAACCTATGGTTAACATGGGTGGACACGAAATCCGGACACTTAAGGACGGTTGGACCTGTGTCACAAAAGATAATACGCTGTCGGCTCATTATGAAAATACAATTGTCATTACAGATGATGAATGTGAAATAATAACAAAACTTTGAGGTGGTCTTTTTTGGAATTTGCGGAAGGCATGATAGTAAGGTCTGTAAAAGGACATGACGTAGGGCAACTGTTTGTGATAATTGCCTGCGATGGCAGGTATGTATATGTAGCAAACGGAAAAACCCGAAAAATGGCCTCTCCGAAAAAGAAAAACAAAAGACACATTATTGTTACAGAAACAAAACAGCAGAATCTATCAGAACTCACGGACAAATCCCTGAGACGGCTGATAAACAAGCTGAAAACAATTTACGCCTAAAAGGAGGAATTTTCCTTGGCAAAAGAAGATGTAATAGAATTAGAAGGGACGGTTTTGGAGTCCCTGCCTAACGCAATGTTCCAGGTGGAACTGCCGAACGGACATAAGGTGCTGGCACACATATCCGGAAAACTGAGAATGAATTTCATAAAAATTCTTCCCGGCGATAAGGTTAAAATTGAGCTTTCACCCTATGACCTGACAAAAGGCAGAATAACCTGGCGTGCAAAGTAGGATTGCAGATTAAAAGGAGGTAACCGAAATGAAGGTTAAACCATCAGTTAAACCTATTTGTGAAAAATGCAAAATTATAAAAAGAAAAGGCAGAGTAATGGTTATCTGCGAAAACCCTAAACATAAACAGAAACAAGGTTAATTTTTTAGGGGAGCGGCTGGCAAACCAATATGGATTTGTACCCTATTAATAAAACCCAAAACTAAATTTTTAGCAGGAGGTGCAAAATCAAATGGCAAGAATAGCGGGTGTAGACTTACCCAGAGAAAAACGTGTAGAAATCGGACTTACCTATATCTTCGGAATAGGCAATACCAGTGCTGCAAAAATTCTTGCGGAAACAGGGATTAACCCTGATACCAGAGTAAAAGACCTTACAGAAGATGATATAGCAAAGCTTAGAGAGGTTATCGACAAAGAATACAAAGTTGAAGGTGACCTTCGCCGAGAAGTAGCTCTTAACATCAAGAGATTGATGGAAATCGGCTGCTACCGTGGCGTAAGACACAGAAAAGGTTTACCGGTAAGAGGTCAGAAAACCAAAACTAATGCAAGAACTCGTAAGGGTCCGAGAAAGACCATAGCAAATAAAAAGAAGTAAGGAGGAACGGAAACAATGGCTAAAACGGCTACTAAAAAGACAATCAGAAAACGTCGTGAAAAAAAGCATATTGATAAAGGTGCGGCTCATATCCGTTCAACCTTTAACAATACTATCGTAACAATTACAGATACTGCCGGAAACGCACTTTCATGGGCAAGCGCAGGTGGTCTTGGATTCAGAGGATCTAAAAAGAGCACACCTTTCGCTGCACAGATGGCTGCTGAAACTGCTGCAAAAGCTGCAATGGAACACGGTCTTAAGAGCGTAGAAGTATACGTAAAAGGTCCCGGTTCCGGTAGAGAAGCTGCAATTAGAGCACTGCAGACAGCGGGTTTGGAAGTTAGCATGATTAAAGATAATACTCCCATCCCCCACAACGGCTGCAGACCGCCAAAAAGAAGACGTGTTTAATATTAAAAAGGAGGCGAAAGTGCAAGATGGCAAGATATACAGGTGCAGTATGCAGATTATGCCGTAGAGAAGGCGAAAAGCTTTATCTTAAAGGCGACAGATGTTATACAGGCAAATGTGCCATAACCAGAAGAGCGTTTGCTCCCGGTCAGCATGGCATGGCTCGTAAAAAGATGTCCGAATACGGTATACAGCTGCGTGAAAAACAGAAGGCAAAGAGATATTACGGCGTTCTGGAAAAACAGTTTGCAAAATATTTCGTAATGGCAGAAAAGAAACAGGGTATCACAGGTGAAAACCTGCTTTCAATCATCGAAAGCAGACTTGACAACGTAGTATACAGACTGGGCTTTGCAATGTCAAGAGCACAGGCTCGTCAGCTTATCAGACATGACCATTTTGAGCTTAACGGCAAAAAGGTTAATATCTGTTCTATACTCGTAAAACCCGGTGACGTTATCAGTCTTTGTGAAAAAAGCTCCGGTGTTGAGCTTATAAAAGCAAGCCTTGAAGCTAACGCTACAAAGGTTAGACCCAAGTGGCTTGATTTTGATGCTAACACAGCAACCGGAAAGGTTATAACACTTGCTGCACGCGATGATATAGATTTACCGATCGCAGAGCATTTGATAGTAGAGCTTTACTCCAAATAATAATTAATTACTGTTAGAGTAATGTACCCTCAATAAAGTGAGTGAAAAGAATAAAGTTTATGTAAGGAGGGTTTAGACGGTATGATAGAAATAAAAAAACCAAATATAGAATGTGTGGAGTTAAGCGCAGACAAAACATACGGTAAGTTTGTGGTAGAACCTCTTGAAAGAGGTTACGGAATGACGCTGGGAAACTCCCTTCGCAGAATAATGCTGTCATCACTTGAAGGATGTGCGGTAACGGCAATTAAAATTGACGGCGTACAGCATGAAATCTCAAAGATAGACGGCGTTAAAGAGGATGTTACGGAAATAGTGCTGAACATGAAACAGCTTATCGTAAAAATCCACGGCGAAGGTCCTGCAACTCTCAGAATAGATTATGTAGGAGAAGGCGTTGTTCATGCAGGAGATATAAAGGTTGGGGATAATGATGTTGAAATCTTAAACCCCGACCTCCCGATAGCAACACTCAATTCGGACGGAAGACTGTATATGGATATAGTTGTAAACTCCGGAGTAGGCTATATACCTGCGGAACGCAACAAAAGTAATTCGGCAATCGGAACAATACAGGTGGATGCTATATATACCCCTGTACTTAAAGTAAACTACTCGGTAGAAAATACCCGTGTAGGTCAGGTTACCGATTATGACAAGCTTACATTAGATGTTTGGACAAACGGTGTAATAAGACCGGACGATGCGATAAGCGTCAGCGCAAAGCTGCTGAGAGAATATCTCGATAGCTTTATAAGTCTTTCAGACAATGCAAATAGCACTGAAATTGTAGTTGAGAAGGATGATGACAAGAAAGAAAAGGTTCTTGAAATGACTATTGAAGAACTTGACCTTTCAGTTCGTGCATATAACTGTCTCAAACGTGCTGCAATAAACACCGTTGAAGACCTTATCAACAGAACCGAGGATGATATGATAAAAGTAAGAAACCTTGGCAGAAAATCTCTTGATGAGGTTATCGGAAAATTAAGTGCGCTTGGACTCGCTCTGCGCAAAGAAGAAGATTAAAAATAGCCTATATTTAGGCAAATGCTCATGAAAGGGAGGTTATTGTAATGCCCGGAACAAGAAAATTGGGTCGCCCTACAGCACATAGAGTTATGATGCTCAGAAATCTTGTTACACAGCTGCTTGAAACAGGCAGAATCGTAACAACTGAAGCAAAAGCAAAAGAAATCCGTTCAATGGCTGAAAAAATGATAACTTTAGGTAAAAGCAATACATTGCATACAAAACGTCAGGCATTAAGCTATATTACAAAAAAGGATGTAGTATTCAAACTTTTTGATGAAATAGCACCTAAATATGCCGACAGAAACGGTGGCTATACCAGAATTATAAAGGCAGGCCCCAGACGCGGTGATGCTGCTCCTATGGCGATTATTGAACTTGTTTAATAATCCTGTGAATTATTTACAGGACATCAGTTGATGTATAAAAAACCGGTATCAAAATTATGATACCGGTTTTTGTATGTTTTAAGAAACAGATTAAGTTAATTTGCTCGCCATAACAGAAAAAATAAAAACCTCTGTTTAGCAAAATCGCTGACAGAGGTTTTCTGAAATTTAAAGAATTATCCGTATGATATTATTTAATGATTATATAAGTATTTCACCTTCGGTTTCAAACAGCTCGCCGCCGGCAAGAACATATTCCTTTACCTTAGCCGCAAATGTGCTTTTTGGTTCGGCATCTTTTAAGGTTTCGCGTGTCGTATTCCATTTGAATATGTATTTCAGAGCGGCATCGGACTTATCGCTGTGTGTCTCGGTAAAAAGATTCATAAATTTTTCAACATTTGAATCTTTTTTAAGGAATTTCAACATCGTTCTGTCGAGCAACCAGGAATGACAGGTGTATCTGTCATATTTAAAATCAGGAAAATACTTTGCAAAAAAAGTCTTGGATCTTTCAAAGGATTTCTGGCATTCTTCCGGATCAAGGGGCTCTCCTTCGGGAATATGAACTTCCATTACGCCGTCAGCCATACAGAACTGAAGTCTTCCGAGTCTTACCAGGCGGCCGCTGAGATGATTTTTAAGCCAACCGGTTTCTTCAAGTCCAACTTTGCCATAAAGACCGTAAAAGGTTGTAGCCCATATAACAATGTCGCTCAAAGTATGAAGCAGTATATCATCGCTGATTCCTTTAGCGGCATATTTTTCTTTAAGATTTTCGCAGAAATATAAATACATCAACAAATTTCTGCCATAATCCGAATCAGAAGTATATTCTTCAATCGTGCAGGGAGTAAGCTCTGCATTTTCAAGGAGACTGTCAAATTCAGCCTGCATATATGTGGGGAAGCCCAATGTATCATACCATTTTTTAATTACTGTTTTCATTGTTTTATATTCACCGTCCATTAATTTTCATTATCGGGCATAGGAGAAATATGTGTGAAGTTTTTCTCTTTTTCACCCAAAATCTAAGAAGATTATCTCTATATATTTTACATCAAAAACCATTAAATGTCAATAGCTTTATAAGGTTTATTTTAAGAGAAACGCAGGTTGATAATGATATGTTATACAATTCTTGACTTATAAAAAATATTGTAGTATAATTAAAGTGTTATGATAAAAGAAATTTATTTAAAAGGCAAAAAAATTGAATATGATTTGCAGTATAAACCTGTGAAAAATATAAATCTTCGGATAAAATCTGACGGAACGGTTTATGTTTCGGCAGGAAGGCGTGTTTCTGAAAAAGTCGTTGAGGAGTTTATTATTTCAAAAACCGATTTTATACTGAAAGCACTTGAGAAATATGAAAAGATTGAGGATATGCCGAAAATACAATATTTTTCAGAAGAAGAGCTTAAAACTGTTGTGCTTGAAATGTGCAGAAAAGTTTATCCCTGTTTTGAAAAACGTGGGATAGCTTTTCCGCAGATAAAATTCCGGAAAATGGTGTCACGGTGGGGTAGCTGTCATACAGGGAAAAAAATACTTACCTTTAACACCAACCTGATATATGCACCGCCGGAGTGTATAGAATATGTTGTTATTCACGAATTTGCACATTTTCTGCAACCGAATCATTCGGATAAGTTTTATGCCGAGGTTGAGAAACTGTGTCCCGGAAGGAAAGAGGCAGAAAGAAAGCTTAAAAAAATAAATATCCGGAGAAACGATTAAGACATCCCATAAAGAAAGGTTGATACGATGATAAGAGAACTTATGCACGACCCCATATTTTTAGGGCAGAAATCAGCTGAGGCAACAGCGGAGGATTTGCAGACGGCACGAGATTTGCGGGACACGCTGGAAGCACATAAGGACGGCTGTGTAGGAATGGCGGCTAATATGATAGGAGTAAAAAAGCGTATAATTTGTTTTGATATGGGCGGAGCATATATGACGATGTTTAATCCCGAAATCATAAAAGCAGAAGCCCCATATGAAACTGAGGAAGGCTGTCTTTCTCTGCTCGGAGGTCCGAGGAAAACAAAAAGATATAAGAAAATACGTGTACAATACCAGACAGAAGAATTTAAAAAACGTACCAAAGTGTTTGAGGGCTGGACTGCACAGATAATTCAGCACGAAATAGATCACTGTAACGGTATACTGATATAAAAATATGCACTCCAAATAGGCTTTTGGAGTGCATTTGCTATTAAAGATATTTTCTTATATCCACAGCGAGGCGTTCTTCGAGATTTATCAGACGTTTGGTTATATCTTTTGAATATTCATCTGCCGCCTTATATTCGTTAAGATATTTGTTCAGGGATTTAACGCCCATATTGCAGCCGTCAGTCATAAGGTCGGCTACGGTGCTGTCGGATTCGTCCATTGCGAGTTTCATATTGGTTTTCATCCAGGACATTCCTTTTGCCATCATTGCCGGCTCTTTGCCGTCATCGCCAAACTTGTCCAGCTGACTCTGGATTTCGTGATCTAATTTTTCGTGTTCTTTTTTACATTCATTCAGATATTTTTTCAGACCATCCCCTTTAACACAGCCGAGAACATCGTCAATAGAAGAAATACCCATTTGTACTCCGGCATCGCATTCGCGGAGAAGCTTTATTGTATCCTGTTCAATCATAATTGATTTCAATCCTTTCTTTCTGATACAATAAAGTATGTCCAAAAGAGCTTGAAAAAATTCATAAAAAGACATTATTTACAATTTTGAATAAAGCTTATCATATCTTCGGGGACGGGAGCGGTAATTGTTGTTTTTTCTCCGCTTATGGGATGAGGGAATACCAGTCTTTCAGCGTGCAGAGCTTGTCTTTTCATTCCTTCGCCGTTTCCGTAAAGACTGTCACCTATCAGAGGATGACCTATATATGACATATGAAGGCGAATCTGATGAGTTCTGCCGGTTATAAGCCGGACTTCAGCAACAGAACAGTCGCCCAAGACTTTTTCACATCTGTATTCGGTAACAGACGGTTTGCCGTCAGGAGAAACAATACGTCTTATTTCTCCGGGAATTTCAGCTATAGGGGCTTCTATTCTCCCGGTTTCGGAGAGTTTTCCGCATACTATAGCTTTATAATATTTATCTATATTTGTTTCTGAAAGGATTTTAGCGGTAAGTGAATCCTTTGATACAAGAACAACACCTGTTGTATCAAGGTCAAGTCTGCCGGCTATTCTTACGGCGGAATTTATTCCGGATTTTTCGTAATATCCTGCAATAGAGTTGGCAAGTGTGCCGGTCCCGTGACCTTTTGAAGGATGAATTGCCATGCCGGCTGGTTTGTTTACGGCAAGAAGGTGGTCGTCTTCATATATAATACTTAGCGGAATATCCTGAGGGATAATATTATCAGACAGCCGGTCGTCCCATATAACCTCAAGAATATCTCCGGCAGACAAAATTGTATTTGTCCATACCGGTACGCCGTTTACAAGAATGCCGTCACAAAATTTAAGGTGAGATATGAGTCGTCTTGAGAATCTGCGGGTTTTCAGGAAATCGCCTGCGCTGATGCCACTATCGGTTATTTCAAATTTCATATATGTACCTCACATACGAAAGCAGCAACGGACATACCGCTGCTGCTTTACGGGTTACTTACTAATCGTATAAGTTCCTTTTACCATTACAAGAACAGAGGTTTTTGCCGAAAGTCCTCTGCCGTCATCAAGCGGTACTACGGTAAGATGATTTGCAGGGAAATCGGTTCCGTCTGCCAGGTCTATGCCGTCAGTTGTATCGGCAAGACCGCCTTTTTTAGTTGCGATAACCTTGGCTTGCCCCTGTCTTAAAATAAGCTCACAGCCGGCGCCGCCTATAAGGGTTTCGCCTTTTTTTACTTCAACCACAGAAAATCTTGTGGTGCTGTCAACATATTCGGTTATTTCTGCTTTGAATATGTTATCAAGATACGATTTTGAAATAAGCGGATTATCGTCACCACCCGGAGTTGCAAGAGCAACCGCCGCACATACTGTTATTACTGCAAGACCTGCAATCAGCCCTGCAACAAACTGTTTTCTCATCTGTTATCCCTCCAAAACATATAATTATACTTTAATGTTCACCGAGCCCGAAACTGACGCCGATGGCTTCATTGACTGTAGTCATAAGCTCATCATCAAGACGTCCTATCCGTTCTCTCAGCCGTTGTTTATCTATAGTACGGATTTGTTCGAGTAAAATTACACTATCTCTTGTAAGACCGTATTCTTCGGCACTTATCTCAATATGAGTGGGTAATTTTGCTTTATTAATCTGTGATGTGATAGCAGCGGCGATTATAGTGGGGCTGTATTTGTTTCCCACATCGTTCTGCACTATCAGCACAGGTCTGACACCGCCCTGTTCAGAACCGACCACAGGGCTTAAATCCGCATAATAGATGTCACCTCGTTTTACAATCATGCTTATTCACACTCCGCCAATTTTTCCTCATACC
>JAZOTK010000016.1:0-5538 GCA_045657605.1 Clostridia bacterium | reverse complement strand
CTATACCTTCTGTATGTGCCCGGGCGGCACAGTTGTTCCCGCGGCATCGGAGGAAGGCGGTGTTGTTACCAATGGTATGAGCGAATACAGCCGAAACGGCGAAAACGCGAACAGCGCTCTTGTGGTTGATGTTCACCCAACAGATTTCGGCACACATCCATTAGACGGTGTACGTTTTCAGCAAATGCTTGAAAAAAGAGCATTTGAGGCAGGCGGAAAAAATTATTTCGCTCCCTGCCAGTCCGTAGGAAGCTTTTTGGGAAAAGAAGATAAAAAAGACGTAAAACCCACTTATCTTCCCGGAGTTACCCCCTGCAATATGACGGATATTCTGCCTTCTTTTGTGACAGATACAATGCGCGCCGGTATCATAAGCTTTGAAAGAAAAATCCCCGGCTTTTCGGATAGCGGAGCGATTCTGACAGGCGTGGAAACCCGTACATCATCCCCCGTCCGTATTCTCCGTGACGAAAATTTATGTGCTGTTTCCGGTATTTATCCCGCAGGCGAAGGCGCCGGATATGCCGGTGGTATCGTAAGTGCCGCTGTGGACGGAATTAAGATTGCTGCTAAAATAATTTCCGGGTATAAGCCTTTTTGACTTTTTGCACAAAAAACATCTTAATTAAATATTTATTTTTACACCACGTTTGAAATTAGGAGAAAACGGAAGATTTTAAGAGAAAATTAAATCTAATTCTATTTAATTCCGTTTTTTGCCTTTTAATAAACCTTGAATATTTTTACAATTTTGGGTATAGTATTATATAAGGGTTAGCACTCGATATAAAAGAGTGCTAATAAACTAAGTTTACAATGTATTATATAGAAGGAGGTCTTTAAAATGACATTAAAACCATTATGTGACAGAGTAGTAATCAAAATGACTGAAGCTGAAGAAACAACAGCAAGCGGTATCGTACTTGCGGCAAGTGCAAAGGAAAAACCGCAGATTGCCGAAATTATTGCAGTAGGTCCCGGCGGATTAGTTGACGGGAAGGAAGTTAAAATGGAAGTAACTGTTGGTCAGAAAGTTATCGTAAGCAAATATGCAGGTACAGAAGTTAAGCTTGACAAAGACGAATATATCATTGTTAAGCAGAGCGACATTTTAGCAGTTGTTGAATAATTAAAGGAGGAATATCATTATGGCTAAACAGATTATATACGGCGAAGAAGCAAGACGTGCTCTTGAAAAAGGCGTTAACACACTTGCCGATACAGTAAAAATTACATTAGGTCCTAAGGGCAGAAACGTAGTTCTTGACAAAAAGTTCGGCGCTCCCCTTATCACAAATGACGGTGTTACAATCGCAAAAGAAATCGAGCTTGAAGATGCTTTTGAAAATATGGGTGCTCAGCTTGTAAAAGAAGTTGCAACAAAAACAAACGACATCGCAGGTGACGGTACAACAACCGCTACTCTGCTGGCACAGGCTTTCATCAGAGAAGGTCTTAAAAATCTGGCTGCAGGTGCAAATCCCATGGTACTCAGAAAGGGTATTGCAAAGGCTGTTGAAGCTGCTGTTGCCGCTGTAATCGAAAACAGCGAAAAAATCAAAGGTAAAGAAGACATCGCAAGAGTTGCTTCCGTATCAGCCGCTGATGAAAATATCGGTCAGCTTATTGCAGATGCTATGGAAAAGGTTGGAAACGACGGTGTTATTACTGTTGAAGAATCCAAAACTGCAGAAACATATTCAGAAGTTGTTGAAGGTATGCAGTTCGACAGAGGATACATTTCTCCTTATATGGTAACTGATACAGAAAAAATGGAAGCTGTTATTGATGACGCTCTCCTTCTTATCACCGATAAGAAAATTTCTAACGTACAGGATATACTCCCCCTTCTCGAACAGATTGTTCAGCAGGGCAGAAAGCTTGTTATAATCGCTGAAGATATCGAAGGCGAAGCTCTTACAACTCTCGTGCTCAACAAACTCAGAGGCACATTTGTATGTGTAGGCGTAAAAGCTCCCGGTTTCGGTGACAGAAGAAAAGCTATGCTTGAAGATATAGCTATACTTACAGGCGGTACAGTAATTTCCGATGAACTCGGTCTTGACCTTAAAGAAACTACAATCGACCAGCTCGGACGTGCAAAACAGGTTAAAGTTCAGAAAGAAAATACTATCATCGTTGACGGTATGGGTAACTCCGAAGCTATTAAAGACAGAGTTGCACAGATTAAACTTCAGATTGAAGAAACTACTTCTGAATTTGATAAAGAAAAACTCCAGGAAAGACTTGCAAAGCTTGCAGGCGGTGTTGCCGTAATTAAAGTTGGTGCGGCTACAGAAACTGAAATGAAAGAAATGAAACTCAGAATTGAAGATGCTCTTGCAGCTACACGTGCCGCTGTTGAAGAAGGTATAGTAGCAGGCGGCGGTACAGCATTCATTAATGCTATCGACTCTGTTAAAGCTCTTCTTGATACTACAAGCGGTGACGAAAAAACAGGCGTAGCTCTGGTTGTAAAAGCTCTTGAAGAACCCGTAAGACAGATTGCTCACAATGCAGGTGTTGACGGCTCTGTTATCGTTGAAAACATTAAGAAATCAGGCAAAATCGGTTATGGCTACAACGCTCTTACCGAAGAATATGCAAATATGATTGAAACAGGTATTGTAGACCCCACAAAGGTTACAAGAAGTGCTCTCCAGAACGCTTCTTCAGTAGCTGCAATGGTACTCACAACAGAAAGCCTTGTAGCAGATATCCCTGAAGAAAACGCTCCCGCTCCCGCAATGGGCGGCGGTATGGGCGGCGGTATGGGAATGTATTAATTCTCATAACAACCGAATATACAAACGCGGCAGACGGATTTTTCCGTTTGCCGTTTTTTGTCGGAATAAAGATGCTGGTAAGGTTACTGGTAAGAATACTGGTAAAGATACTGGTAAGAATACTGGTAAAGATACCGGTAAAGATACCGGTAAAGCTTCTTATATATATTATAAAACAAAACAAAGAAAAACAAAACAAATTATTATAGCAAGGTTTTTCCTTTCGGAAAATCTCATTTAACCTGTCTACTTTCATCTTTGTTTCAACTCTTGACTTCTTTTTCCGAATATGTTACAATAGACTTGTGGATGTTTTAACTTTGCCGAAAGAGAAAGGGTGTGATTCTGTGAAAACCGTTAAAAGAGCATTTGGGCTTTGCCTTCTTATCCTCATCGCAGTATGCGGATATTTTGTGTATGGCGGTTATGTCAAATACACAGATGCACTAGGAACAGAGCCGCTTGCCATAGCTGTGGCACGTCTTGAAAATACAGCAAATTACACCGCTATAGACGATATTCCCCAAATTTACAGAAATGCCGTTATCGCCACCGAGGACAGGCGATTTTATAAACACAGCGGTTTTGATTTAATCGGCATTTGCAGAGCGATTTATGTTGATATAAAAACTCGTTCGCTTGCTGAAGGCGGTAGCACAATTACTCAACAGCTCGCCAAAAATATGTATTTCCCGATGGACTATACACCACAGCGGAAGTTTGCCGAAACCTTTATGGCGGTAAAAATGGAGCAGGAGCTGAGTAAAGATAAAATCCTGGAGCTTTATATGAACGGCATTTATTACGGTAGCGGATATTACTGCATTTACGATGCCTCGATGGGATATTTCGGCAAAATCCCGTCCGAAATGAGCGATTATGAATGTACGCTTCTGGCAGGAATCCCGAACGCTCCTTCCGTCTACTCCCCCAAAGTCAACCCCGAACTGGCATATCTGCGGCAGGAAAAGGTTGTAGACTGTATGGCGGAATGTAATTACATTACCGAAAGCGAAGCGGCTGAAATACTCGCCGATACACGCTAAAGTTTTTAAAATCAAGCAGATTTGGAAAATTAAGACGCATTTTTTAATAAATTACGTCCTTGTTTTCCGTATTTGCTTTTGATACAATAGAATTAACAAAGCTTATGGTGTCTGCTCATAAGCGAATAAAAAAATGCAGGCAGAAAGGTTGATTTTCATGTATAATATCGAAAAAGGCTACGAGCTTGCGAAAGAGATTTTCGCACAGTACGGAATTGACGTAGACAAGGCAATAGAAATTTGTGACAAAACTCCCATCTCAATTCATTGCTGGCAGGGTGATGACGTTGACGGGTTTGAGAAAAAAGAAGGCGGACTTACAGGCGGTATTCAGACAACCGGTAACTATCCCGGTAAGGCTGTAACTCCCGAGCAGCTCCGTGCGGATTTAGAGCTTGCCATGAAATTTATCCCCGGTGAGAAAAAAGTTAATATCCACGCTAACTATCTTGAAGCTGACGAGTTCGTTGACAGAAACGAAATCGAACCCAAGCACTTTGAAAAATGGGCTGACTGGGCTGTTGAAAGAGGTCTCGGTATTGACTTTAACCCCACATATTTCTCTCATCCCAAAAGTGCAAACGGTACTCTTTCCTGCGCTGATGAAGAAACACGTCAGTTCTGGATTGAGCACGGTATCAGATGCCGCAGAATAGGCGAATATTTTGCTGAAAGAACAGGTAAAACCTGTGTAATCAACCACTGGACTCCCGACGGCGACAAAGAATTCCCGATGGATACCCTTTCTCCCCGCCAGAGACTTAAAGACAGCTATGATAAGATTTTTGAAGCTACAAAGGACGTTAAAAACGTAATGGACGGTATTGAATCCAAAGTATTCGGTATCGGTCTTGAAAGCTTCACAGCAGGCTCACACGAGTTCTGTATGGGTTATGTAATGGATAAGAAAACTGACCATATCATAATGACACTTGATACAGGTCACTATCACCCGACAGAAGTTGTATCAGCAAAGCTGGCTTCCGTATTCACATTCTCCAAAAACGTACTTCTCCACGTGTCACGTCCTATCAGATGGGACAGCGACCACGTAGTATGTTTTGATGATGAAACACGTGCTATTATGGAAGAACTCGTAAAAATGGATAAACTTGGCGACACATATATTGCGACCGACTTCTTTGATGCTTCAATCAACCGTATTATGGCGTGGACAATCGGTCTGCGTAACACAAGAAAGGCAATTCTTGCCGCACTCCTCCAGCCAATGGAAACATTAAAGAAAATCGAAGCAGACGGCGACGTAAGCGGACGTCTTGCATATTCACAGGAATTCAAAGCTCTCCCCTTCTCTCTTGTATGGGATTACTACTGTGCAAAGAAAGGCTGCGGAGTAGGTCTTGACTGGGTTGAAGAAGTAAGACAGTACGAAAAAGATGTACTTTTAAAAAGATAAGAGATAAATAAACAGCAAAAGTCTTCGGGAATTTTATGATTCCCGGAGGCTTTTATTTTTAGACCTTTTTGAACACAGTTTTAAAAAACTGTGTTCATTTGGTAAATACACCTCATTTTTCATAAAATCATTGACATATTAAATAAATTATGATATAATAAACTTGCCAAACAAACCAAAGATACTTTCCATAATATTCCTGGGATATTTATATCCTTTTTTATAAGAATAATATTTAGTGATATTTTGCTAAAAATGCAAATTCCAACTTGGTATTATTCTTATATAT
>JAZOTK010000015.1:0-2123 GCA_045657605.1 Clostridia bacterium | reverse complement strand
GCAGGCTGAGAAACGTCACGGCTTCGAGGAAGTAATTTTTCTCCTTCTTTTTGGATTTTTGCCGGATGCATCAACCTTAAATGAGTTTAAATCCCTTCTCGGTAGTCTGCGCGAACTTCCCGGTAACTTTACGGAAGATACTATTTTAAAGGCTCCAAGCTCAAATATAATGAACAAACTGGCAAGATGTGTTCTTTCTTCATATATATATGACGATAATGCTGACGACTGCAGTCTCAGCAACATGATTAGACAGTCTCTTGAACTTATCGCCAGAATGGTTACAATGACAGCATATGCATATCAGGCAAAACGTCACTATTTCGACCACGACAGCTTATATATACATGCTCCCCGCGCAGATTATTCAACAGCTGAGAACTTTTTCCACCTCACTCGCCCAGACAGCTCTTTTACAGCAACAGAGGCAGAAATTCTTGATGTTCTGCTGGTGCTTCAGGCTGAGCACGGCGGCGGTAATAACTCTGCTTTTATCTGTCGTGCGGTTTCCTCAAGCGGTACAGATACATATTCTGCTATAGCAGCGGCAATCGGTTCACTTAAAGGGCCTAAACACGGCGGCGCTAATGCTAAGGTTATAAACATGATGGAAGACATAAAAGCTCATGTGAAAAACTGGACCGATGAAGAAGAAGTTGCCGAATATCTGCGTAAAATCATAAGAAAAGAAGCAAACGACAAGTCCGGACTTATTTACGGAATGGGTCATGCGGTATATACACTCTCAGACCCACGTGCGGTAATCTTAAAGGAAAACGCCTGCAAGCTTGCACACGAAAAGGGTTTTGTAGACGAATATAATTTATATGCACTTGTAGAAAAGCTGGCACCAAAGGTATTTGCCGAAGTTAAGTCAAGCAGTAAACCTATCTGCGCAAACGTAGATTTATATTCAGGTTTTGTTTATAAGATGCTCGACATTCCCACAGAGCTTTATACACCTTTGTTTGCGGTTGCCCGTATAGTAGGCTGGTGTGCTCACCGTATCGAAGAAGTTATCGGCAACGGCAGAATAATCCGTCCCGCATACAAGAGCGTTTGTCCCAGAGAAAAGTATGTTAAATTAGACGAAAGATAAATGTGCTGTGATAAAATGCACTGACCATATAACGGAGCTGTTTAAAAACAGCTCCGTTTTTCATGTATATAAATATGCAAAAGCGGTAAGAATAGAGTTATCAGAAAAAGAAAGGAACGGAATTGAAATGGATAAAAAAGATAACGGTCTTTCCGCATTACTCAGAACTAACCCTTCTGCCCATGCTTTTTACACGAACCTGCCATATGATAAAAAGCAGATGCTGATAAACAGCCGAAACAGAATACGAAATATCGTGGATATGCAGAATATTGTTGAAAAAGCCAGATAAAAATAAAATTCTGTTTCAGAAAAACTTGACAACTCTGCAAAAATATGATATACTGTAAAAAACAAATATGAAGGGGAGTCCGCTTGACGGGCTGAGAGGAAATTTATGATTTCGACCCTTGAACCTGTCAGGGTAATGCCGACGTAGGAATCATCAGAGAATTTTGAGCATATCCGTCGGGGTATGCTTTTTTTTGCAGAAAGGGCGGTTTTATGAAGAGCACAAGAAAAATGACTGAAATTGCGGTAACTGTCGCTATGGCGGTTGTGTGCAGTTTTATAAAGATATTTGAAATGCCTCAGGGCGGGTCTGTGGCACTTACTATGATACCAATACTGTTTATCGCATTTAAAAGCGGTGCCGTTTCCGGAATAGCCTCCGGTATGATTTACGGTATCATCTCCCTTGCCATATCAGGCGTTGTATATCATCCGATGTCCATACTCCTGGATTATGTTCTTGCCTTCGGGCTTTTAGGGATTGCGGGATTTTTCGGTAAAAGCATAAAAGGAATTATAACCGGCAGCATTATCGGCGTTGCAGGCCGTTTTGCCAGCTCCGTTATAAGCGGCGCGGTACTTTTTGCAAGTTTTGCACCGGACGGGCAAAACCCCTGGATATATTCCCTGATTTATCAGTCTACATATATGATACCCGAGCTTGTACTTTCGCTCATCATTCTCATCATTCTGAGACTTAATTCAAAAAGACTTTTCGGTAGCTTATAAAAAG
>JAZOTK010000014.1:0-14429 GCA_045657605.1 Clostridia bacterium | reverse complement strand
GGCGGTTTGCTTGGTGCATGGCTGTCGGGACGTGCAGGACATAGAAATGCACTTATTACATCAGGTCTCTTGTCGGCGGCGGGATTTATATTGACAGCTGTTTTACGTGATGTGCCTGTGGGTGTGCTTTACATAACCTATGGTGTGTTGGCAGGACTGGGGATAGGAATTGCTTACAATGTAGTCATAGCAACTGTCAGCGCATGGTTCCCTGATAAAAAAGGTCTTTGTTCAGGCTGTCTGATGATGGGATTCGGAGCTTCTGCTTTGATTCTTGGTAATGCCGCTGATGCTATGTTTAAAAGTAACCTGGGATGGCGTGCTACATATTCGATTTTAGGTGTTTCTATTTTTGCAGTTCTCGCTATTGCCGCTTTTCTGCTCAAACGTCCGGAAAGCAAGACAAAAGAAGCTGCAGCAAGTGCTGAAGGAGAAACTTCGGTACAGCAAGGGCTTACATCGGGAGAGATGCTTTGTCAGCTATCTTTCTGGATGGCATTTATCTGCATTTCGTTTCTGGCAGCTGTCGGAAGCTCGGTTATCAGCTTTGCAAAGGATATGGCACTTTCTGTTAACGCTCCTGAAGCATTGGCGGTTTCTCTTGTAGGTGTGCTTTCTGTTTGTAACGGAATCGGTCGTATTTTAACAGGTGCGATTTTTGACACAATCGGTTGTCGTAAAACGATGATTTGTGCTAATATTCTTACTATCTGTGCTGCGGCAGTCACTTTGATTGCGGTTTGTGTAAATTCGCTGTTTCTGTGTATTGTCGGCTTGTGTCTTACCGGTCTTTCTTACGGCTCTTGCCCTACAATTACAGCAGCCTTTACTTCGACATTTTTTGGATTAAAGCATTTTTCGAGCAATATGGCGATTATGACTTTTACTGTTATGGTAGGTTCTTTTATTGCAACCGCATCAAATAAAGTTCTGGAAGTTACCGGCGGATACACATCTGCATTTGTAATATTGTTATTGCTTACTTTTGTTGCACTTGTGCTTAATATGTTTATCCGCAAGTCGTGATTATATCGCTGAAAAGCCTTGCATATAAACATTATAAAAAGGAATATACTGATATAAAGAGGTGTTTTTATGAATGCGATTGTAGTTTACAAAACAAAATACGGTTCAACCAAAACTTATGCAGAGTGGATAGGCGAAGAGCTTGATTGCAGAGTAGTGGACGCTAAAGAAATTACAATAGATGAACTTGAAAAATATGATACTATAATATACGGTGGAGGGCTTTATGCTGAAATTATAAACGGTGTAATCCTTATCACGAAAAATATTGACAGATTAAAAAACAAAAAAATAGCGGTATACACTACGGGCATAACACCGCTTGACTGCCGTGAATATTATGATGATATTGTTATCAGGAAGAATTTTAAAAACGGATTACCCGAATGTATAAAGCTTTTTAATTTCACAGGTAAAATGGTTACAGATGAGCTCAGCACTGTACATAAAGCGGCTTTGAAAACACTAAAGAAAATAATGAGTTCAAAAAAAGAACCAACGGAAATGGAAAAGCTTCTGATAGAGCTTTGTGATGCAGACGGTGATTTCAGTGACCGCGCTCAGATTGCCGATCTGGTAAAATATATAGTATCTGATAAATAAAATTAGGAGAGGTCTCACATATGAAAAGATTTTTTGCTGAAACAGAAGGCGGCAGGGTGAAGCTGACAGGCGACGAGGCTCATCACGCAATTCACGTTATGCGAATGAAAAAAGGGGATATGTTTATTGCCTGTGGTGGCGATGAAACAGAGTATGTTTCGGAAATAACCGAAATAACCGATGATACGGTTTATGCGGATATTAAAGATATTATACGTTCGGCGGCAGAGCCTAAAACAAAGGTTACTATATTTCAGGGACTTCCTAAAGGAGATAAGCTTGAGCTTATAATTCAGAAAGCGGTAGAGCTTGGAGTATATGAAATCGTTCCTGTGCAGACAAAACGTGCAGTAGTTAAAATAGAAGATAAGAAGAAAGCTCAGAAAACACAGCGATGGAATAAAATCTCGGAATCGGCGGCAAAACAGTCGGGCAGAGGTATCGTGCCGGAAGTAAAAGAGCCGGTTTCGTTCAAAACAGCGGCAGAGATGATGAAAGACTTTGATTTGTCGATTGTTGCCTATGAAGAAGAACGGGAAATAACGCTGAAATCAGTCCTTAAAAGTGTCGAAAATGTTGAAACAATAGGAATTTTTATAGGACCCGAAGGCGGTATTGCACCGGAAGAATTTGAAGTTTTAACGAAAAACGGAGCAAAGTCTGTCACGCTCGGCAGACGTATACTCAGAACAGAAACAGCACCGCTGGCAATGCTTGCTATGATAATGTATGAGTATGGAGAATAATATGTTGTACGACAAACTAAGAGAAATAAAAGATAAAAACAGAATATCTTTTCATATGCCCGGCTCTAAAGGCGGACTTGCCATTGAAGAAAAGTATCGTGGCGATATATTCGGCATAGATTTCACAGAACTGTTCGATACGGATAATCTGGCAAATCCTACGGGTATCATAAAAAAGGCACAGGGGAATGCGGCGAAAATATACGGTGCAAATGAGACGTTTTTTCTTGTAAACGGCTCAAGTGGCGGTATACTTGCAACGCTGGGTTTTCTCGCGAAAAAAACAGGGAAAATTATTTTTGACAGAAACTGCCACGTTTCTGTAATGAACGGAATAAAGCTTTTTGATATAACCCCTGTTTTTATAATGCCGGAAATTTTAGAAGACTGGGGCATAAGTGGTGAAATTTCCCCGCAAAAGCTTGAAAAACTGATACTTGAAAACCCCGATGCGGGTGCAGTTTTTCTTACATCACCAAATTATTACGGTATTTCTTCTGATTTAAAGAAAATATATAAAATCTGCCAAAAATATAATGTTTTGCTTTGTGTTGATTCCGCTCACGGTGCGCATTTTAAGTTTTGTGACGGAATGATATCGGCATCGGAGTATAGTGATATTTCCATTATGAGCGTTCATAAAACCATGCCTGCACCTACTCAGACAGCGATAATGAATATTTCACCGAAAATTGACAGTAGCGAAATGAAACGGCAGATAAATATATTTCAGACGACAAGCCCGTCATATATTTTTATGGCATTTATTGATTATGCAATTAATTTTATGCACGAAAACGGCAAAAATATTTTCAAATGTATTTTAAAAGAAACCGAAAAAATGAAATCTGTTTTAGGCGAAAATATGCTGACAGGAAAAAATAAGGATTTCTCACGTATCGTAATTAAAGGCGGATATGCTCTGGAAAGTTTTCTGGAAGAAAAATATAACATTGCAGTTGAAATGGCTGATATGCATAATATCGTGTGTATAGCAGGCTATGGAAACACATCGGATGATTTTAAACGTCTGACAGAAGGCGTGACGGAGTTTTATGCAAAAAACGGAAATCATTTTCCGAAACCTCCGGTATGCTATTTTAAAAATCCCGAATTTTGCGAAAATCACGGAGAAAACAGAATACTTCTGCCACTTATCGAGACGGATGGGTTTATTGCGGCAACAACAGTTATTCCGTATCCGCCCGGTGTTCCTCTTATTATCGAAGGGGAGAAGATTACAAAAACGGAAATTGATGCCATAAAAATGATTTTAGAAGAAGGCGGAAAAATAATAGGACTTGAAAAAGACCAAAAGATATGTGTGTTTGACAAAATTTAATAGAATAACATCCTCCATAATGTATTGATTTGCGTTGTGGAGGATATTTTTATAGCTATTACTTAGTATAAGAAAATATTGGAGAGGCATAATAAAAGCAAAAGGAGACTGATTAACGTGAAAAATAAGCGGCACATATCACCGCTTCTTTTCCACGTTATAATTTATGCCGCTTTTGCGGCGGAATGGAGATTATTATGAAACTCGGTTTATTTACAGTAGCAACTTACGACAAAACTCTTGAAGAAGCTGCAAAATACGTCAGCGGACTTGGGGTTCAGGCACTTGAGATAGGCACGGGCGGTTGTCCCGGAACAACGCATATAAGTCCTGATGATTATTTGGGAAAACCTGATAAAATTCAAAAAATCAAAGATATGATAAGCAGATATAACCTTTCCGTTTCAGCTCTCAGCTGTCACGGAAATGCAGTTCATCCGCAAAAAGAAATTGCGGATAAATATCACGAGGATTTTGAAAAAACCGTTCTTCTTGCAGAGCAGATGGGGATAGATACCATAATAACATTTTCCGGTTGTCCCGGCGGAAGTCCTGAAGACAAAACGCCTAACTGGGTAACCTGTGCATGGCCGGAGGATTTTTTGGAAATTCTGAACTATCAATGGAACGAAGTGCTCGTTCCGTATTGGAAAAAAGCCTGTGCTTTTGCGAATGAGCACGGTGTTACAAAAATTGCTATCGAAATGCATCCGGGATTTTGTGTATATAATCCCGAAACGCTCATAAAGCTCCGCGAGGCAGTAGGCGATACTATAGGTGCAAATTTTGACCCGAGTCACCTTTTCTGGCAGAATATAGACGTTGTTTCTGCTATACGCTATCTTGGGAAAGAAGGAGCAATTTATCATTTCCACGCGAAGGATACTAAGATTGATAAGATAAACTGCGGTGTTAACGGTGTGCTTGATACAAAGCATTACGGAGATGAAATACACCGTTCGTGGATATTCCGTTCAGTAGGCTACGGTCACGATTTTCAGATGTGGAAGGATATAGTGAGCAATCTGCGTATGGTAGGTTATGACGGCGTACTCAGCATCGAGCACGAAGACAGCCTGATGACAGGCGATGAAGGGCTAAAAAAGGCTATATCATTCCTTAAAGAAGTTCTGATTTTTGAAGAAAAAGGCGATATGTGGTGGGCATAAATATGGAGAATAAAAAATACGGACTAGGGATTATCGGTTTCGGCGGTATGGCAGATTATCACGCAAAAGCGATAATTCCGAAAGATATAATCGATATTGTCGGAGTATATGATATAGACAGCAGGAGGTGTGAGGCAGCTAAAAAACGGGGTTATAAAGTATACGATAGTGCAGAGGATTTGCTTGCAGACGAGCGTATTGACATAGTTCTTGTAGCTACTCCGAATAATTTCCATAAAGACTATTCTGTGCAGGCAATGCAGGCAGGAAAGGCAGTTATATGCGAAAAACCCGTCACTATGAACAGTGATGAGCTGTCAGAAATTATTAAAGTTGCAAAAGAAGAAGACAAAATTTTTACTGTACATCAGAACAGACGTATGGATAAAGATTATCTTATGGTAAAAAAAGCTGTGGCAGACGGGATATTGGGAGAAGTTTTCTGCATCGAATCAAGAGTTCAGGGTGCAAGAGGTGTTCCCGAAGGTTGGCGGCAGTATAAGGATGTAGGCGGCGGAATGATGCTTGACTGGGGTGTTCATCTGATAGACCAGATTATGATGATGATACCCGAAAAAGTAGTATCCGTATACGCTCATATGTACAGTATAAAATATCCAGAAGTAGATGATAATTTCAAGCTTTTATTCAAGTTTGAAAGCGGAAAAACAGCCCACGCCGAAGTAGGAACCTGTAATTTTATTCTTATGCCGAGATGGTATATAACAGGAGACAAAGGTACTCTGATGATTAAAGACTGGGACTGCGAAGGAACGGTTGTCAGAGCAATAGAAACAGAAGAAAAATGGGAAGAAGAAATCGTCTATACAAAGGCAGGACCAACTAAAACGATGGCTCCCAGGCGCAGAGAAACTACGGAAGAAATAACCCTTAAAGAACCGCACACAGACTACAGCGAAAGCTACAGAGCACTTGTAAATGCACTCGAAGGAAAAGGGAAACCGCTGGTTGACCCGATAGAAGCAATGCGTGTAATGAAGGTTATGGAAGCTGCGTTTTTATCATGGGAAACAGGTAAAGAAATAAGCATAAACGTATAAGAAAAAGCGTATCTTGAAACGGGAGCATACCCGAAAAAGATACGCTTATTTTTAGCAGTAACAAAAAATTGAAAATATTTCAATTTTTTTCTGAAAAACACTTGACAAACGTGTTAAAGTATAGTATAATATGTAAAGTGATTTACTTTACAGGTGAATAATATGAACAAAAATTTGAAATTTTCGGTTTTGCTGGACTTTTATGGAAGTCTGCTGAGCGAACGGCAATCGGATGTTATGGATTTGTATTATAACGAGGATTTGTCCCTCGGTGAGATTGCTGATGATATCGGAATAACACGTCAGGGAGTACGTGATGCCATAAAAAAGGCGGAGCATATTCTGACTGATACCGAAGAAAAACTCGGACTTGCATCCCGATTTAACGAAATTGCCGATACGGTAAATGAGATAAAATCAAAGCTGGCAGAAGCTGAGTTTGATGGCAGAGCTGAAATAATAGAAATGATTGATAAGATTAATATATAGGTGGTGATAATATGGCATTTGATAATCTGATGGACAGACTGCAGGAGACGTTTAAAAAAATAAAAAATCACGGCAGAGTAACAGAAGCAGATGTAAAAAGTGCCATGAGGGAAATCCGCCTTGCGCTTCTTGAAGCGGACGTTAACTATAAAGTTGTAAAAGATTTTATTGCAAAGGTATCCGAACGTAGTGTCGGTGCTGAAATACTCGAAAGCCTCACACCCGCACAGCATATAATAAAAATTGTGCGAGAGGAATTAATAGAGCTGATGGGCGGCGAGGAAAGTAAACTGAATTTTTCCTCTAAATCTCCTTCGGTGATAATGATGGTAGGTCTGCAGGGTGCAGGTAAAACCACAACTTCTGCTAAAATAGCAGCACAACTTCGTAAGCAAAGGTCAAAAAGACCGCTTCTTGTAGCCTGTGACGTTTACCGTCCGGCGGCGGTTAAACAGCTCCAGGTTGTAGGGGCTCAGATGGATATTCCCGTATTTGCGATTGAAGGTAATACAAATCCGGTGGAAATTGCCGAATCGGCTATAAAACACGCTAAGGACAAGGGAAATGACCTTGTTATCATAGATACCGCAGGTAGACTTCATATTAATGAAGAACTTATGGAAGAATTGCAGAATATAAAAGCGGCAACCGAGCCGGCTGAAATTCTGCTTGTAGTTGACTCTATGACAGGTCAGGATGCGGTAAATGTCGCTGAAAGCTTTAATGAGCAGCTTGATATAACAGGCGTTGTACTTACAAAGCTTGACGGTGATACAAGAGGCGGTGCGGCTCTGTCTGTAAGAGCGGTTACCGGAAAACCCATAAAATATGCCGGTATGGGCGAAAAGCTTTCGGACCTTGAAATATTCTATCCCGAAAGAATGGCGTCAAGAATACTGGGTATGGGTGATGTGCTGACTCTTATTGATAAGGCGCAGGAAGCATTTGACGAAAAGCAGGCGGCAGACCTGGAAAAGAAGCTAATGCAGAGCAGATTTACTTTGCAGGATTTTCTGGAACAGCTCAGACAGATGAAAAAAATGGGTCCGCTGTCACAGCTTGTGGGAATGTTGCCGGGTATGAATAAGGAAATGTTAAGTAATGTCAATGTGGATGATAAACAGCTTCTGCATACAGAAGCGATTATTCTTTCAATGACACCTGAAGAAAGAAAGAATCCGAGCATTATAAATGCAAGCCGTAAACAAAGAATAGCAAACGGTTGCGGACTGCGTGTGCAGGATGTAAATGCACTTTTAAAGCAGTTTGATGCAATGCAGAAAATGATAAAACAGGTGATGGGCAATAAAGGTCTTAAAAAGAAAATGAAAACCATGGGAAGGTTCCCGATGAGATAGTAATAGGCTGAAAAGTCTTTTCTATACAATAAATTTGATTTTTTGAGGAGGTGAAAAAGATGGCAGTAAAAATGCGTTTACGCAGAATGGGTGCGAAGAAAGCTCCTTTCTACAGAATTGTAGTAGCTGATTCAAGATATCCCAGAGACGGTCGTTTCATCGAAGAAATCGGCACATACAATCCTTTAACAGAACCTGCAACAGTAGTAATCGACGAGGAAAAAGCAAAAAAATGGCTCGGTTGTGGTGCACAGCCCACTGATACAGTAAAAACTTTGCTTAAGAAAAAGGGTATCGAAAAGTAAGTCAAAATAAGCTCCATCTGACCTCGCTCTGCGTAGGTTGGATGGATAGCTCCGACTTCCGGAAAGGGATGATAGCATGAAAGAAATGTTAGAAAATATTGCAAAATCCCTTGTAGACCATCCCGAAGCGGTTACGGTTACAGAAAAAGAAGGTATAAGTGCTATTGTGCTTGAACTTCGTGTAGCTGATGACGATATGGGTAAAGTTATTGGTAAACAGGGACGTATTGCAAAAGCTATAAGAACTGTTGTAAAAGCAGCTGCAAGCAGAGACGGTAAAAGAATTGCCGTTGATATTGTGCAGTAATCAAACGGGGCAGATTTATGAGAATTTGCTCCGATTTTTATTATACGGATTTTTATTATACGGAGGGCATAATGAATAAAATAGATGTCGGAAAAGTCGTTAATGTAAGAGGAATCAGAGGCGAGCTTAAAATACTGCCTCATACCAATGTGGAAAATTTATTTTCGGCGATTAAAAAAATATATATAGGCGATGAACTTTTTAAAATTATACAGGTAAAAAGCATAAAAAACTGTGTAGGAATTACGGTAGAAGGAATAGATACACCCGAAAAAGCGAGAGAATATGTGCATAAAACAGTTTTTGCCGAAGAAATGGATATGCCCGCTGTGGGAGAGAATGAATATTATATTAAAGATATAATCGGAATAAATGTGTATGATACTGAGGATAATTTGCTCGGAACGCTCAGCGAGGTTTATTTTACAGGTGCAAACGATGTGTATGAAATTTTGTGTGAAAACGGGAAAAAGGCACTTATTCCTGCTGTAAAAGAATTTATAAAATCAGTTAATTTAAAAGAGAAAAAAATGACCGTGGAATTGATTGAGGGGATGTTAGAATGAAATTTGTATCGTGGAATGTCAACGGACTTCGGGCTTGTATAACAAAAGGATTTATGGATTTTTTTGGTGAAATCGATGCTGATTTTGTATGCCTGCAGGAGACAAAAATGATGCGTGAACAGGCAGAAATCATTACAGAAGGCTATGAGCAGTATTGGAACAGTGCGGAGAAAAAAGGCTATTCCGGAACGGCAATTTTTACAAAACATACTCCACTAAGCGTTTTTTACGGCATAGGTATAGAAGAGCACGACAAAGAGGGCAGGGTTATAACACTTGAATATGATAAATTCTATCTTGTAACCGTATATACGCCCAATTCAAAAAACGAGCTCGAAAGACTTCCGTACAGAATGGTATGGGAAGATGAATTCAAAAAATATCTGAAAAATCTTGACGCGAAAAAGCCTGTTATAGTGTGCGGTGATTTGAATGTAGCACATAAAGAGATAGATCTAAAAAACCCTAAAAACAACAGAAGAAATGCCGGGTTTACCGATGAAGAAAGAGAGAAAATATCAAATCTTTTAAATGACGGCTTTACAGATACATTCAGAAAGCTGTATCCCGACAAGGAAGGTATATATTCCTGGTGGTCATACCGCTTTAAAGCAAGAGAAAAGAATGCAGGATGGCGTATCGACTATTTCCTTGTATCAGACAGAATAAGCGATAAAATAAAGGCAGCTGATATAAGAACGGATATATACGGTTCTGACCATTGTCCGGTTGTGCTGGAGCTGGAGGAATTTTGATATGAAACACTTTAAGGTAACAATATTTTTAGCGGTAATTTTAGTAGTTGCATTTTTACACATAACCGTAAACGTAGCCAATGTAGGCAGCATAAATGCTGTGGCAACAGAAAGCAAAAAGGGATATACCGTAACCGGTGAAATCCTGCCGTTTTACAAGGCATACAAGGGCTATGAGTATAAAATTGAAAACGGTGCTGCAAATATAAGAATAAAAACCTCGTTCGGGCTTTTCGGACAGAAGGATTTTGAGTTCGAAATAGGGGAGTGCAAATATATTTACATTACCGACGGAAAAGAAAATAAAGAAGTAGAAATAAAACAGTAAACCTCAAAAAAACAAGTAAACATTGCGCAATTAGTATGTTTTTGACGAAATTTATTGTGCATAATGATGAATTTCATTTTGGCATAAATTTAAATCCTTTATTTTTGTTGACACAACTTATATTTTATGGTATAATAATTATAAGCTTTTAATATGTTGTATATTTTCCGGATTATGTTATATTTTAATTGCATAACGCGGTAAAGGATGTGTTTTATTGAAAGAAAAACAAAAAAAAGGAAAACGCAGTAGGAAATGGATTATTTTGCTTATAATTATTGCACTTGCGGCAGTTGCCGTAACGGCGATTGCTATATATCAGAAAAATAATATTCAGGCACTTACATATGCGAACAAGTACAGCGGAGAAGAACTTGAACAAAAAAATCTGGAAGTTGACAGTAAGATTAATGAAATTGTTGAAAAATTGCCCGAAATAAATGTGCAACCATTAACTGATGAGGAGCGTAAAAAACTCATTAGCGGAGAAATGAGCCGTGAGGAGGCGCTTGCAATAATCACCGGCAGAAGCGAAAGTACCGATAATGGGCAAACTGGTGATAAAAAACCGACAGCAGGTAGTCAGAACATGAATGCGATAAATGATTTGATTGCCGAGTTTTATCTGCTGAAAGCAGAGTATTTAAACAGTATTGACGGATTGATAGCGGAAGGGAAATCGGAATGGTGGTCTGCTCCTGCAAAAAACCGGACACTGACATTTAAGCTTACTTTAGCAGAAAAATATTTAGCAAAGGGAAATCAGCTTGAAGTGGAGTGCGATCAAAAAATTAATACACTTCTCAAAAAGTTGGAAACAGAGCTGAAATCAGCAGGACAAAGCACATCAATAATTTTCGAGATAACCTCGCTGTATAACGAGGAAAAGGCAGTGAAAAAAGCTGCACTCATAGAAAGGTATTATCCGGAAATATAATAATAAAATTTACCCGAAAGGGTTTTAAAAAAGTTAAGAAAAATTTTTATAAAAAGGAGAAATTAATTATGATGAAAAAAGTTTTAAGCCTTATGTTAATAGCTTTAATGAGCTTGCAGCTTGGCACAACGGTATTTGCGGCAACTCCGAAACATACCGACGCGGTAGAAACTACCGCAACAATGCAGATTGCAAAAAATGTAGAAGCAGGAATAGCTGAAATTACTGCAGAAACAGGAGATAGCGTAACAGTAAAAAAATCCGAATCTGCTCCTTTCCCTACATTTGACTATCTCTGTACTCTTGAAATGGCAAATGTAAGAGATAAGTTCAATTACTATTATGAGGCATTAGATAATATTAACTCATATGTTGATACTAATCTTGATGAATATTATGACAAAGTTACCGGCAAAACCGAAGGAACAGAAAGAGACGACTACGTTTCAAGTCTTAAAGGCAGACTTGAAAATATGAAAATCAAGGGTGAATTTACAATTGAAATTGCATATTCCAATGATCTTAAAGTTCCTGATGAATTTTTTGTTAGTGGTAATATGACAGGTTTTGATGAAAAAACAAAGCTGATTTTCGGAAACGATGTTCGTTCAACTCCCGTTAAAGGTGCAAACGAAACTACTTTTACAATTAAGGTTGAAGTAGTTGGTGAAGAGAGCGAAGGCCGTCCCGGTTACGTACTTGCAAAAGACTTAAAGGATAATATTGCAAATTACCTCAGCGACCTTACACTTGCTTGTGAAGGCGTAGAATCAACAAAAACAGGTACTTTTACAGTTACGGGCAGAATGACAGGTTTCACTCTTATCAAAGAAAATATTGCAGAAGATGCTGTGCTTCTGAAGGTTGATTATAGTACATCTGAAGATGCTACAGCAACATGTACAATTGAAACAAGCGGTGGCTCAGCAGGCAGCGGTTCTTTCGGCAGAACAGAATACACTATCTCCTTTGACGTAGATGGCGATAAAGATTTAATAAAATCAATCGATAAAAACAAGAATACAAAATTAACTGTGAGCGAACTGCCTATTCCTCATAAAGACGGATATGTATTTAACGGTTGGTACACAGATAAGACCCTCCAGAACAAGTTAACTGAAGATATTCTTGTAACATACAGCATGGTGCTTTACGGTAGCTTCGTACCGTCAGATACTGCAGATATCCTTAACGACGGCGACCATTTTGCATATATTGTAGGTTATCCCGAAGGTGATGTAAGACCTAATAATCCCATAACACGTGAAGAAATAGCAACAGTATTTTTCCGTCTCCTTGATGAGGATGCAAGAGCTTCATTACTGACAGAAACAAACAGTTTCTCAGATGTTAATGCAGACCGTTGGTCAAATACTGCAATATCCACAATGGAAAATGGCAAATTTATCACAGGATACACAGATGGCACATTTGCTCCTGCTAAATTCATAACCAGAGCAGAATTTGCAGCAATAGCATCCAGACTTGACACACCTAGCGGTGCAACAGTGCACGGATTTAACGATATATCCGGACACTGGTCAGAAGCTTACGTAGCAGATGCGGTTGCAAAAGGTTGGATTGAAGGTTATGGCGACGGAACATTCAAACCTGAAAAGAATATAACAAGAGCAGAAGCAATGACAATTATCAATAGAATGCTCAACCGTTTTGTTAACGCTGAAGGTCTCCACAAAGATGCAATTCTGTGGCCTGACAACGAAAAAGATGCATGGTATTACTATGCAGTAGAAGAAGCAACAAACTCACACGAATTTGAAAGACAGGCAGACGGTGTATATGAAACATGGACAGCAATAACACCTAACCGTGACTGGCTTGAATATGAAAGATAAGAGTATAAAACACCACTCTTAAATAAATCCATATTAAATTTTTGTGACGATGGTTTAGGCTGATGGCACTTTGTTATCAGCCTAAATTTATATCAGCAACAATAATATTCGTCTGATTATGCGAATATTATCATAATCATACAAAAGAAAAGTAGTAAAACGTAAATAAATGGGCAATTGATTCCTTACAAATTCGTAATAACGGGGAGATAAAATCATGTTAAAAATGATAACGCATATAAGAAACAGATATTTACTTGTTGTTGATTTTTTATGTGCTATATGTGTATATTGTGCCATGATAGCTTTGATATTTCCATTTAAAAACTTTGCTATGTATACAGCTAACAGTATAGCAGGAATCGGTATAACAGCACTGATATATTGTTTGTTTTTGTCGATTAATACAATTTACAGCACAGACTGGGTAAATGCCGGACCTAAAAATTATATAAGACTTATCAGTTCGTGTCTGATATCAATGATTATTGCAATAGTAATAAGTGAGATTTTCCCAAGTAAATATTTATTTTCCAAATTTAATCTGGTAGCAAATATTGCTATATGTACAGCAATATGCGCAACGCGTTTTTCAATCAGATTGCTCTATAAAATAGGAACTGAGTATTCACATGAAAAAGGGACACGAATACTTATTATAGGCGCAGGACGACTTGCTGTAACTTTAATGCGTGAGATTTCAGAAAATATCAGGTTAGGATATGATATAGTGGGACTTATTGATGATGACCCGCAGAAAATCGGAAAAAACCTGTACGGAAATAAGGTTTTAGGTAACAGAAACGATATTGTCAGAATATGTGAAAAACATAGTGTTGATGAAATAATTTTTGCAATTTATGCGGTAAATAAAAAAGAGAGAGCGGATATTTTAGAAATTTGTTCAAAAACAGGAAAGAAAGTTAAAATTCTTCCCGGAGTTGAAGAGGCTCTTAGTGGAAAAGGAACGCTCCAGAATATACGAGAAATTAAAATTGATGATTTACTGGAACGTGACCCTATAAAACTGGATAATGATCTGATTGCCCGTGATTTGAAGGACAAAACAGTTTTGGTTACAGGCGGTGGCGGGTCTATAGGCTCAGAGCTCTGCCGACAAATATTGAAATATGACCCTAAGCGTCTGGTTATTCTGGATATATATGAAAATACAACATACGAGCTTCAAAATGAACTTGAAGAAAAATATCCCGGCAAAACCATAGATGTTTTAATTGCCTCTATAAGAGATAAAAACAGAATTGATGAAATATTTAATCAATACAAACCTGAGGTCATATTCCATGCAGCGGCACACAAACACGTACCACTTATGGAATACAGCCCGGCAGAAGCAATAAAAAACAATGTATTCGGCACATATAATGTTGCTCTGGCGGCATCAGAGCATAACGCAAAACGGTTTGTAATGATTTCAACCGACAAGGCTGTAAATCCTACAAATATTATGGGCGCAACAAAAAGATTGTGTGAAATGATAATTCAGACAATGCAGAAATGCAGTAATACAGAATTTGTTGCGGTAAGATTTGGAAATGTATTAGGTTCTCATGGTTCTGT
>JAZOTK010000013.1:0-6513 GCA_045657605.1 Clostridia bacterium | reverse complement strand
CGTAGCAACTGTAATATCACCATCAAGAACACATTCTGCTTTTATCCCTTTTTTCCGCAGATTATCCGTAATATTTCTGAAAAGATTAATTATGTCATGAGTTGAATCAATGACAAATTTTCTCAACCAATCACTCCTTCTCCGATATAGGAATAACAGATCCGAAATCAGTAAGTGGTCCTGTGCTGAGCGAAACTATATTTACTCCTTTTGCGGCACAGAACTCTGAAATTTTCTCATAATCTCTATGTTTTTTTATATCACCGAAAAACGCCAGAACATCTTTTTTAAGTTTGCCTCCCGCACCGCCGATAAATCCGTAATCATATCCGCGAAGCCTTACATCGCCTTTATATACCTCAAGAACGTCTGCTCCGCTTATTCTTGCCACCTTTGCAACCGAGGGGTCATCTGTAATCAGCGAATTTTCATCTACAATACATACGGAGCATTTCCCATACCCCTGTTTTATGGTTATAAGACGCTCTCCAATATGTTTTTTCAAAATACCGTCCGTACATACGGGATTATGAAAAACTTTGTTTCCGACCCATGCTATATTATATGCAGCATCGTGCGGATAGTTCCTCCGTATATCGGCTGTGCCACATATTATTTCGGCACCTTCCAGCTTATCCGCATAAAAATCCGCTACAAGAGGTGACACAACGAATTTATTATCCCCTATATGAGCAATCTGGCAGTCGGGATGGTCCGAAATTCCTGCTGTTTTAAGCGGAAGCTCAGGTGCATATATAATTTCAATACCGAATTTTCTGATATTTCCGGCAATTTCTTCTGTTATCCGTCCGGATACAATAACACAGCCGGCATCTTCCGGCAAATTTGGACTTTGTACATATTTCATTATTTACCACCACCATATATATTTTACCTCAAAACTACCTGCGGGTCAAGTCCTGAAATAAAATTTTCTCTGCAACAGGGGCGGTGGCAAACAAAGTCTTCTTCCGTTTTCTTCGAAATGCTGACAGCGGCTATACAGAGCATACACAGCAGTCCTACAGTAATTAAACGTTGGTACATAATCTCACTACCTTTCATATATATTGTTGCCTGTAAAACGGAAAAAATAGCCTTTATTTAAAATTTTTAAATTTTCTTTTCAAATACTGTTGCAAAATATTTCAATATGTTGTATAATATAACTTAATGGTACTATTTAAGAACGGAGAATAAAAATGAAACAAAAAAGAAGTCAGCGAGCAGTAGCTGTAATGTTGCTGATTTGCCTTGTAGGCGGTGTAATACTCAGTAGCGTAATTGCTCTTTTGTCCATATTTACTAATTTTTAAATGGGGGATTTTATATTATGAACGAACACAAAATATCTCGTAGTCCTGTTTTTTATGCTTTTGCAATCTTGTCTGCAATAGTTTTTATTATTGCGGCAATTCACAGTATGCTGAATTCTGCAGGTGCTTATTATATTTGCAATAACGAAATTTTAAAGGAAGGTATTCCCAATTTCCTCGAAGACGTACATAAGGTGCAGCACGAAGGCAAAAATACCATCTATACCAACTATCCCGTAGGTTATGAGCTTACCTTCCCCGAAAAAACTGAGTTCAACCTTGATACCGCAAAAATTCTTACACGCGCTACTATAGGCGGTGATATTGATTTTACGATTACAAGAGAATGGTCGCCTTACGAAGATGCGGTAAAATATGTGGCAGATTACACTAACAGATTTATGATGGATCCCAAATTCATCGAAGAAAACAAGCTTATTATGCACCGTGATGAGATAAAAGAAGTAGGAGACTATCGTGTACAGTATATCATTTTCACAAGAGAAGCTCCCGAAACCTCGCTGAGTAAGAAAAACACCTATGCTCACTGCTATCTCTATACAAACGGTCAGGGTTATTTCAGAATGACCTTTAATGGCAAAGAATATAATGAAAAGTTTGCAGATATTGTCGATAGCGTTACTGCCTCACTTAAGGAAATATCCCGTGTCGGCAAAGCAGGCTTCTACCTTGATTTTGAACCTACAATACCCGGATACTGGAATGAAGAAACGAAAAAAACTTATGAAAATATAATAAACCGCGAGACTCCCGCCTGGGGAATTTTCAGACCTCAGAGCGTAAAGGACGACAAGCTTTATAAAATCAACGATGTTGAAGCTAAAATCGGCAATAAATTCACAGCGGCACTTGATTATATGTATTTCGGTGAAGAAGCACCCATTGCAGGTATGGAAACTGCCTATAAGCAGGGCAAGCTTGTTGAACTTACGATGCAGATTTCAACCGTAATGCACGCTAATCTTAACGGCTACAATCCCTTCTTTGAGGTACTTGACGGCACAAGAGACGATTATATAAGAGAGCTCGCGCGTTCGCTTCGTGATTTTGAGCATCCGTTTATGTTCCGTCTTAATAACGAAATGAATACCGACTGGACAAGCTATGGCGGTGCTTGTATTATAAACGAACCCGAGCTGTTTAAAAAAGTATGGATTCACATATATGAAATATTTGAAGATGAGGGCGTTGACAATGCTATGTGGGTTTTCAATCCCAACGACAGAAACTGTCCTCCCAACGAATATAACCATTTTGTAAACTACTATCCCGGCAACGAATATGTTCAGATATTCGGAATAACCGGATATAACACCGGTACCTACTATGCCGAAGTTTTCGGTGAAGAATGGCGTGAATTTGAAACAATTTACGATAACATATATAAAGCCTGCGAACCCTATTTTTCAAAATTCCCCTGGATTATAACGGAATTTTCATCCAGCTCCGTAGGCGGCGATAAAGTGCAGTGGATAAATAATATGTTTGATGTACTGCCGAAATACGAAAACTTAAAAATTGCTATATGGTTCTGCAGCGTTGACTATGATTTCAGATACGATATTGAAGATAACGTAATAGCACGTCCATATCTTTTAGACGAAACTCCAGAAACTGCCAAAGCTTTTGGTGACGGACTTAAAAAATCAGGCTATAAACCCGAACCCCTTTTTGGAAAAATTGAAGAATAAGAGGTATTTTTTGGAAATATGAGGTAATAATATCAGTATAGAAGGAGGCGATTGATATGCCGAGACAAAAACTGGCAGACCGCAGCTTGCCCGATTATACCAAGGGCGAAGAAATATTTAATATGGTATCCCACATAGTGGGAGGTGCAGTAGGAATTACCGCTCTTACCCTGTGCGTAATTTTTGCCGCTCTCCACGGTAATGTTATGGGAGTAGTAAGCAGTGCAATATATGGTGCTTCGATGATTATTCTTTACACAATGTCAAGCATATATCACGGTCTCAGTCCTAAGCTAAAATCTAAAAAAGTATTTCAGATAATGGACCATTGTTCTATTTTCCTGCTTATAGCCGGAACCTATACACCTTTTACACTCTGCTCAATGCGCGAACAAAATACAGCTCTCGGTTGGACGATATTCGGTATTATCTGGGCAGCCGCTATTTTAGGTATAACTCTCAATTCTATTGATATAAAAGCATATCGCAAATTTTCAGCCATCTGCTATCTTGTAATGGGTTGGTGCATAATAGTCGCCATAAAGCCTATGATAACAGCACTGGGCAGCGGCGGAATGACCCTGCTTGTATCCGGTGGCATTTGTTATACAATAGGTGCTCTTATTTACTATCTTCTTAAAAAGAAACGGTATATGCACTCTGTATTCCATCTTTTCGTGCTTGCCGGAAGCATACTGCATATGTTTTCAATTCTGCTTTACGTAGTTTAATATAATACTTCAGACGGTGCCGGGAATGCTCATTTTCCTGCACCGTTATATTTTTTCAAAAAAATACGAACAAACGTTTGACAAATGCAAAAAAGTATGATATAATATTTGTATCAGAACAGACGTTCCTGTATATTGAGGAGAAAATATACTGTGCCGTACTACGGCGGAACGGAGACTATTATGAATTTAAGCGAAAAAATAAAGATTTTAGCCGACAGTGCCAAATATGACGTATCATGTTCATCTTCCGGCAGCAGCAGGAAAAATAACGGAGGTACAGGCAACGGACACGTTTCCGGAATCTGTCATACCTGGTCAACTGACGGCAGATGTGTTTCTCTGCTTAAAATACTTTTTTCAAACAAATGCGTTTATGACTGTGCATACTGTGTGAACAGGCGGAGTAACGATGTTCCCCGAGCGGAATTTTCTCCCGAGGAACTCGCCAATCTTACTATGGAATTTTATCGCAGAAATTATATCGAAGGGCTGTTTCTCAGCTCTGCCGTAATGAGAAGTCCCGACTATACCTCCGAGTTTTTTCTGAAAACCCTCAGGCTTCTTCGGAATGTACACAAATTTTTTGGGTATATTCACGTAAAAATTATTCCCGGCACAAATGAGGTACTTATAAATCAAATCGGACAGCTTGCTGACAGGGTAAGCGTAAATATTGAGCTACCGACAGAAAAATCTCTTAATCTGCTGGCGCCTCAGAAAACAAAAGCTTCAATACTTACCCCAATGAAGCAAATAAAACAAGCGGGTGAAAATGCTCTCGCCCTGCGTAAAACCTTTAAAAGCGCGCCTTCCTTTGTCCCCGCCGGGCAGACTACTCAGATGATTATCGGCGCAGGCGGCGAAAGCGATTTGCAGATTATGTCGCTGACCCAGGGATTGTATGATAAATTTTCACTCAAACGGGTTTATTATTCGGCGTATATTCCGGCAGTAAATCATCCCCTTCTTCCCGCGCTGAATTATACTCCTCCCCTGCTTCGTGAGCATAGACTTTATCAGGCGGACTGGCTTCTGCGGTTTTACGGTTTCCGCGCCGATGAGCTTGTTGACCAATATAATCCTTTTCTTTCAGAAAAGCTCGACCCGAAATGTGCCTGGGCAATCCGCAATCCACAGCTCTTTCCGGTTGATATTAACAAGGCTCCATATGAAATTATACTTCGCGTTCCCGGCATAGGCGTAACCTCTGCAAAGAGAATAATTACGGCACGCCGTCACACATCGCTTCGCACCGAGCATCTGAAAAAAATAGGTGTTGTGCTAAAACGCGCAAAATATTTTATAGTTACTGCCGATGATCATAAATATGCCAAAAAACTTCAGTTTTCACCCACTGCCGTAGGGTTAAAGCTGGCGGACTCTTTTCCCGATAATTACGGTCAGATTTCCTTTTTTGACGAAGACTGTATAAAACCGGTACTGCAAGGAGGCTATAACTATGGTATATCTGTATGACGGCTCGTATGCCGCACTCCTGACAGCTGTTTTCTATGTTTTCAAGGATAAACAGTACGATGCCAACATCGTATCTCTCCGCGATATTCCTAATATGACATTTTTCGGTATGCAACCCGTTTTTGCCGAAGATGACAAGGTCGAACGAGTACTCACCGGCTGTCGCAATAAAATTTCACCCCAATTTCTGAGCGATATTTATTATATCTACCTTTCCGATCTTCCGCAATCGGCAACCGCTATAAAAAACTATATTCGGGACGGTCTTCGCTACGGCAAATACGTTTATCAGTACCTGCACCTTCCTTCCGTAAACGAAGCGATGAAAATAATACGCCGTGTTTCCGGTGAAAACCACCGTATGAAAGGGCTTGTCCGTTTTTCAAAATATGAGGATATGTATTACTCCGACATCACACCCGACCACAACATTCTACCCATAATATACAAGCATTTCGAGCGTCGTATGCCCAATGAAAAATGGATTATACGTGATTTAGTCCGCAACCTCGCCGCAGTCCATTTTGACAGCAGCACCATCGTAACAGAAATAGAAAACTTCGCAACCCCCGACAAATGCGCCGATGAAATAGAAACCGCCTGGCGTACATTCTATGAGAGCATCGCCATTCCCGAACGAAAAAACGAAAAACTCCGCCGGAATATGATGCCGAAACGCTACTGGCAGAATATGACCGAATTTGCTACGGGATAAGAAAAAAGCAGGACTGTTTCAAAACGGAAACGTCCTGCTTTTTTCTTAATGAAATCGAGAGCAACTGCTCACGGTGAAATCCAAAAAGTTTCGGATGAAATCAAAGCCTTACGGCATTGGTGAAATTAAATCCGTATTTAGACGGATTTAACTGAAAAAGACAAGTTTCATTGAAACTTGTCTTTTTCTGGCGGAGAAGGAGAGATTTGAACTCTCGCGCCAGTTGCCCGACCTACACCCTTAGCAGGGGCGCCTCTTCGACCTCTTGAGTACTTCTCCACGAAGCTTGCAGCATAGCTCGATTGCTGCTGCAATATATTAAATTGCGGGGGTTTTTTGTTTCCCCTCGTCAACCGACTTGTATATTATACCACATTAAAAGGTTGTTGTCAATAGTTTTTTTAAGTTTTTTTCTGTTTTTTCGAAAAAACATTTGACAAACAGCTGTTTTTGTAGTATAATATATACGTTGCTTAATTTTGCTGGTATAGCTCAGTTGGTAGAGCAGCTCATTCGTAATGAGCAGGTCGCGGGTTCGAGTCCCATTACCAGCTCCAAAA
>JAZOTK010000012.1:0-7358 GCA_045657605.1 Clostridia bacterium | reverse complement strand
TGTAACATTTTTCTTCAACGGCGGTGTTGAGCAGGTATATGACGGCGAAGACAGAGCACTCATAAATTCTCCCAAAGTTGCAACCTACGACCTCAAACCCGAAATGAGCGCGTATGAGGTTACAGAGGAAGCCTTAAAGAGAATTGACAGCGATAAATACGATGTAATTATCCTCAATTTCGCAAACTGCGATATGGTAGGACATACAGGTATTATGGAAGCTGCAATAAATGCAGTTGAAGCAGTAGACGAATGTATGGGCAAAGTGGTTGATAAAATTATGGAAAAGGACGGTATCGTTCTTATAACAGCCGACCACGGAAACGCTGATTGTATGGTAGATACAGACGGCGGACCGTTCACTGCACATACAACAAATCAGGTACCCTTCGTAGTAATCGGCAAAGACTGCACTCTCCACGAAGGTAAGCTTGCGGATATAGCCCCCACAATGCTTGAAATACTTGAAATAGAAAAACCCGCTGAAATGAGCGGTGAAAGCCTTATTAATCAATAAATTATAGATGACTGCATATTGCAGTTAACTACTAATTATAAAAATCAATTACAAAATATGAGAGGAGATTTCAAAAATGAAACAGTTTATTGAAATTATTGACGTACTCGGTCGCGAAATCTTAGATTCCCGCGGCAACCCCACAGTAGAAGTTGAAGTTTACACAGAAGGCGGTTATGTTGGCCGTGCTGCTGTTCCCTCAGGTGCATCTACAGGTGCATTTGAAGCTTGCGAGCTTCGTGACGGCGGTGACAGATATTTAGGTAAAGGCGTTCAGACAGCTGTTGATAACGTAAACAACATCATCGCTGAAGAAATCATCGGTATGAACGTACTCGACCAGGTAGAAATCGACAGAGCTATGATAGCTCTTGACGGTACACCTAACAAAACAAAACTCGGCGCAAACGCTATTCTCGGTGTATCTCTTGCTTGTGCACAGGCAGCAGCAGAAGCTCTCGGAGTATCTCTGTACAACTACATCGGCGGATGCAACAGCAAAACTCTCCCCGTTCCTATGATGAACATCATCAATGGTGGTAAACACGCTGACAACTCTGTAAGCTGTCAGGAATTTATGATTATGCCCGTTGGTGCAAAATCTTTCAAAGAAGCTCTCCAGAACTGTGCTACAGTATTCCACACACTCAAATCCGTACTTAAGAGCAAAGGTTATTCTACAGCTGTAGGTGACGAAGGTGGTTTCGCTCCTAACCTCGGAAGCGACGAAGAAGCTGTACAGGTTATCGTAGAAGCAATCGAAAAAGCAGGTTTCAAACCTTACGACGATTTCAGAATTGCTCTTGACCCTGCTTCAACAGAAATGTATGAAGAAGCTAAAGCTAAAGGTGAAGAAGGCAAATACTACTTCTGGAAACAGGATAAAATGCTTACAAGAGAAGAAATGGTTGAATTCTGGGCTGATTGGGTATCCAAATATCCCATTATCTCCATCGAAGACGGTATGGCAGAAGAAGACTGGGAAGGCTGGGATATGCTGACAAAGAGAATCGGCAATAAAGTTCAGCTCGTTGGTGACGACCTCTTCGTTACAAACACTTCCAGACTTAAGAAAGGTATCAGCCTCGGCGTAGCAAACGCTATCCTTATCAAGGTTAACCAGATTGGTACACTTACAGAAACTCTTGAAGCTATCGAAACAGCTAACAGAGCAGGTTATACTGCTGTTACATCTCACAGAAGTGGTGAAACAGAAGACGTTACAATCGCTGACATCGCTGTAGCAACAAACTCCGGTCAGATCAAGACAGGTGCTCCTTCAAGAACAGACCGTGTTGCTAAATACAACCAGCTTCTCAGAATCGAAGAAGAACTTGGTGATACAGCATACTATCCGGGTATTGATGCTTGGTTCAATCTTAAAAATAAATAATTCTGATATTTAAAAGAACAGCACCCCGGTTAATTGCGGGGTGCTTTCTTAGAAAATGGAGGGAAAATATATGTGGATCAGCTATGCAATACTTTTTGATCTGGTAATAATAGTGCTTCTGACAGCTACTCTGATATGCCTGTGGAAAAGAAAAACAAAAACAGGTATGTGGCTTACAGGTATAGTTCTCCTGCTTTATTGTATAAATAACAGAGATACCATAACAGCTCTTTTCAGATTTATAACCGGAGCAATTTTTAAATAAACCCACAAATTTAGGGAAAGTTAACGCGAAAAAAGAGGCACATTTCGCCACTTTTTTTAGCGGAATGGAGGATTTTTATGAAAATTGCAGTAACTTACGAAAACGGACAGATTTTTCAGCATTTTGGACATACATCACAGTTTAAGGTGTATGATGTATGTGACGGAAATATAATTTCATCACAGGTAATTGATACAAACGGAAGCGGTCACGGAGCTCTCGCAGGGCTTTTATCCTCTCTTGAAGTTGACGTGCTTATATGTGGCGGTATAGGCGGCGGTGCGCAAAATGCACTCGCTGACGCCGGTATAATTCTTTTCGGCGGTGTAAGCGGCGATGCCGATGAAGCGGTAGAGGCTTTCCTTGCTGATAATTTAAGCTATAATCCCAACGTAAAATGTAACCACCACAGTCACGGCGAAGGTCATACATGTGGCGAGCATGGTTGCGGAAGTCACAGCTGTCATTAAATTAACGCGGAAAATAAGCGGCACATATCACTGCTTCTTGCTCGGGGCAGTACTCTTGTACGGCACCACTCGCTTCTAAGCAGCAATCTGCACCGTTTCTTTTCCACGTTACAATTCATGCCGCATTGCGGTGGAAACGAGGTATTTAATATGAACGAAAAGACAATCACAAAAGCTAATTTTGAAACCGAAGTGATAAATTCACAAATTCCGGTGCTTGTAGATTTCTGGGCTACCTGGTGCGGTCCCTGCAGAATGCTGGCTCCCGTTATAGAAGAACTGGCAGACGAGCTTGCAGGTTCTGTAACAGTAGGCAAAGTAAACGTAGACGATGAGCCCGAGCTGGCTATGCGCTTCGGCGTTGCAAGTATACCCACAGTAATTTTATTCAAAAACGGTCAGGCTGAAAAAATCTCTGTAGGATATAAAACAAAAGAACAGCTAATAGCTGAGTTTGGAATATAATAAACAGTTTAGCACTTATCAAATATGATAGGTGCTTTTTTCTGCAAAAAAAATGCATTTTCTCTTGCAATAATCTTCATTTTATTATATAATATTATATATAAAATAAAGAAAAGGAATGATATTATGCTTACATACATTATTTTGGGAATGCTCGCTGTTATAATCATACTGCTTGCTGTACTTATTTTCAGAAAAACCGATACACACGGGTTTGAAAAGGTGCTTCGCGAGGAGATGACTGTCCAACGTAGCGAACAGGCTCAGCGTAACGGTATACTTGAAACCAATCTTTCCGCAAGGATTGACAGTTTTGCAAACTCACAGGCAGAGCGTTCCGCTACTACTGCAAAAGCCAACAACGACATTCTGATAAGCCTTACCAATATGGTAGAAACAAGGCTTAATGCTATGCGCGAATCCAACGATAAAATTCTAGAACAGATGAGAGGCACAGTTGATGAAAAGCTTCAGAAAACGCTGGACGACAAACTCTCCGCCTCCTTTAAAACAGTAAGTGAAAGACTTGAGCAGGTTCACCGCGGGCTTGGCGAAATGCAGACACTCGCCTCAGGTGTGGGTGATTTAAAGAAGGTTATGTCCGGAGTTAAAACCCGCGGAATTTTGGGTGAGCTTCAGCTTGCAGGAGTGATTGAGCAGATTCTCTCCCCTTCTCAGTATGTACAGAACATTTCCACAAAACCGGGTAGCCGTGATGTTGTAGAATTTGCGGTAAAGCTCCCCGGCAGCGGCAGCGACCCTGTATATATCCCCATTGATGCAAAATTCCCGCTTGAATCGTACAACCGTCTGCTGGATTTCTATGAATCCGGTGATGTGGCAGGGATAGCTTCTGCTTCAAAAGAACTTGAAACGGCAATCAAAAAATCCGCAAAGGATATTTGCGAAAAATACATTTATCCCCCTGCCACAACTGATTTCGGTATAATGTTCCTTCCGGTAGAAGGTCTGTATGCCGAGGTTGTCCGCAACACCTCACTGTTTGAAACCGTAAGAAAAGATTATAAAATAATGATTGCAGGACCTTCCACTCTTGCGGCACTGCTGTCAAGCCTTCAGCTCGGATTTCGTACCCTTACCATAGAAAAACGTGCTTCCGAGGTATGGGAAGTTCTTGGCGGTGTCAAAACCGAATTTTTGAAATTTGCCGATGTTCTTGAAGGCACTCAGAAAAAAATCGGTCAGCTTAGCAATGATATGGAAAAGCTTGTCGGCGTACGTACAAGAAAAATTATAAGCAAGCTGGAACAGATAGGCGAAGAAGATTAATCGGAAAGGGCTGATTTTATGTCAAAAACACTTGTACTTGCCGAAAAACCTTCCGTAGGTCGTGAAATAGCCCGTGTGCTTGGCTGTCGCAAGACTTCAGGCGGGGCAATTCACGGTGATAAATATATTGTAACCTGGGCACTCGGTCATCTCGTTACCCTTGCCGACCCCGAACATTACGGAACCGAATATAAAACCTGGAGTATGGAAACTCTGCCTATGCTTCCGAAACGTATGGATTTAGAGGTTATAAAACAGACCGGGAAACAGTATTCCGCTGTCCGGTCTCTCCTACTTTCAAAAGAGGTTTCCACTATTGTAATCGCAACTGATGCCGGTCGTGAAGGCGAGCTTGTTGCCCGCTGGATTATTGCAAAATCAGGAGTTAAAAAACCGATTAAACGTCTGTGGATTTCTTCTCAGACCGACAAGGCAATACGTGAAGGATTCGCAAATTTAAAAGACGGCAAAGAATATGATAATCTTTATAAAAGTGCTCAGGCTCGTGCCGAGGCTGACTGGTATGTCGGACTTAATGTCACCCGAGCACTGACCTGCAAATTCAACGCCCAGCTTTCAGCGGGACGTGTTCAGACCCCTACTCTTGCCCTTATCGTAAACCGTGAAAATGAAATCCGAAAATTTATTCCTAAGGACTATTACTCTGTTCGTGCGGATTTAGGCGGATTCCGTGCTGTTTACTGCGATAAAAATGGTAACACCGCAATTTTCGACAGGGCAAAAGCTGAAGAAATACAAAAAAATGCAGGTAGATTTACCGTAGCCGATGTTAAAAAGACGGCAAAACGCAAGGCTCCTCCCCTTCTCTACGATTTAACGGAGCTTCAGCGAGATGCCAACCGCATTTACGGATATTCCGCTAAACAGACTCTTTCTCTTATGCAGAGTCTGTATGAGCATCACAAGGTACTGACATATCCACGTACAGATTCGCGTTATCTGCCCGATGATGTAGTGCCTACTCTGCCCGACCGTATCCGCGCGGTAAATACCGGTGAATATTCAAAAACTGTTGCCGATATAATAAGAAACCGCCGAAAAATGGCTCAAAGCTGCATAAATAACGCCAGGGTCAGTGACCATCACGCTATTATCCCCACAGAGGAGCCTGTTAATCTTTCGGCTCTCTCCCCCGAGGAAAGACGTATTTTTGACCTGGTAGTAAAAAGATTTTTAACGGTATTTTATCCCGCATACGAATATGAAAGTATGAAGGTTACCTTCTCCGCCGGCGGAGAAATATTTACCGCAAGCGGAACGAAAACCGTAAACGATGGCTGGCGTGCCGTATACACCGCAACTGCCGATGAAGACGAGGAAGAAGAAGGTAGCGAAAACCTGCCCGATATTAAAAAAGGTGACTGTTTCCCCTGCATTAAATCGGAAATTAAAAATCTGAAAACCACGCCACCGCCGAGATATACCGAAGCAACTCTGCTGTCGGCTATGGAAAATCCTTCAAAATTTATCAAGGATGAAAAAATGAAAGCGATAATAAAACAGAGTAGCGGACTGGGCACACCGGCAACCCGTGCTGATATAATAGAAAAGCTGTTTTCCTCGTTCTATGTGGAGCGTAGCGGCAAGGATATTTTCCCCACATCAAAAGGTATTCAGCTGATAAGTCTTGTTCCCGAAGATTTAAAGCAGCCGGAGCTTACGGCGAAATGGGAGGAAAATTTGGATAAAATCTCCAAAGGCACAGCAAAATTTGATGTTTTCATAGAGGATATAAAGAAATATGCATCTTCCCTGGTAGCTCAGGTAAAGACAAGCGAAGCTGGCTTCATTCACGATAATATGACCCGCACGCCCTGTCCCCATTGCGGGAAATATCTTCTTGAGGTAAACGGCAAAAGAGGTAAAATGCTCGTATGCAGTGACCGCGAATGTGGATACCGCGAGAATTTGAGCATAAAAACAAACGTCCGCTGTCCGAACTGCCACAAGAAAATGGATTTGTACGGCGAAGGCGACAATAAAAAATATATCTGCCCCTGCGGATACCGCGAAAAAGCAAGTAATTTCCATAATAAGCAGAAATCCGGCGGTAAAGTTTCAAGGCAGGACATGAAGAAATATATGAATAATAATACCTCTGCGGAAGTAAGCCCCTTTGAGCTTGCTCTTAAAAAAGCAGAGAAAAAATAGTTCAAAGCAAGAAACATTCATTTTTATTTTACAAAAACCTCGAAAACATTATTTAAATTTACAAAAAAATATGATATACTATTATAATACAGATGTTTCTTGAAAGGGTGTTTTATTTGCACAGCAGGATTGTTGTTACCGGTCATTACGGCAGCGGTAAAACCGAGTTTTCCCTTAATCTGGCTTATAAGCTGAGAGCTGAGGGTCATAAGGTTTCCATTGTCGACCTTGATATTGTTAATCCGTATTTCAGGACTGCCGATGATGTGGCGGCTTTGGAGCAAGCAGGAATAAAGACGATAATTCCGCCTTATGCCAACACTAACGTTGACCTTCCTTCCCTTACCGCCGAGGTATATTCGGCGTTTGAGGCGGACGGATATGTAATTTTCGATGTTGGCGGTAATGATGACGGTGCTATTGCGCTGGGTCGCTATTACAGCTATTTTTCCCAAAAGCCCTATGATATGTTCGGTGTTATAAATACCCGCCGTCCCCTGACTTCAACAGCGGAAGAAATTACGGCAGGTCTGCGTGATATTGAAGCGGTATCAAGGCTTAAATTTACAGGACTTATAAATAATACAAACCTGTCTGTGGAAACTGACCGCGATACGGTGCTTTCCGGTATTGATACCGTAAACGCTGCGGCTGAGATGATGGGACTTGACGTGCGTTATATCAGCGTACCACAAGATCTTGCAGATAAACTGCCCGAAATTCCTGAAGATAAACTTTTTCCTATGGAAATAAGGCTTAAAAAATGGTAAAAAATTCTGTTAATGA
>JAZOTK010000011.1:0-4902 GCA_045657605.1 Clostridia bacterium | reverse complement strand
AAAGCTCCGGCATCGGTGCCGCCAAATTCCAGAACCTCGTATTGGTATTTTTCGGAATTGTCGGCTATCATATCACGTACCGCCGGGTGTGATATGATAGAATTGTCACGAACCTTTATTCCGATACCCTCGCCGAGCCTGACTGCCATTTTATATCCGTCTATAGTATCACCGCAGGCGGTAACATCAAGTGCGATTGCATAATCGGGGTTTATACCGTATGCCGCAGTTTTGCCGCCACGCAGACCGAGTTCCTCCTGGACGGTGAATACCATATAAATATCGTTTGCAGGGTTTTTAATCTGTTTTGCCGCCTGTGCCAGTATATAACATCCCACGCGGTCATCAAGTGCTTTTGATGTTACAAAATCACCTCTTACGAGGAAATCGCCGGTAAACATTGCACAATCACCGATTGACACAGCTTTTTCGGCTTCTTCCTTTGATAAGGCACCTATATCAATAAACATTTCGCTTATCTTAAGGTCTTTTATCTCTTTTTTATCGCCGTAGCAAACAATGCCGACTGTCCCGTTTTCAAATTTCACTCTGGCTCCTGTGGCGTTTAAGCTGTGAACACCGCCTACAGCGGTAAACCGCAGAAATCCGTTATCTTCAATATACGTTACCATAACGCCTATTTCGTCCATGTGTGCGGCAAACATTATTCTTTTACCGCTGCCTTTAATATGAAGCGTAAGATTTCCTAAAGGAGATACCGACAGCTCGCCGCAATCTGCAAGCTCATCTTTTAATATTTCGGCAATATTCTCCTCATAACCGGACACGCCAAAGGTTTGAGTAAGTTTATTTAAAAGCTCCATAATTTTCCTCCTATATTTTCAACTACCGCCGAAGCGAGTTTCAGGCTGTTTTCAAAATCCGATTTGCTCATAACGGAGACGGGGGAGTGTATATATCGGCAGGGTACGGAAATAACAGCGGTAATAACACCTTTTCCCGATACCTGAATTACTCCGCCCTCGTTGCCGCCGCTGCCTGTACGTTTATATTGGCAGGGGATATTTTTTTCTGCGGCAAGGTTATTTATGAGTTTAACAAAATTCTTGTCGGATTTTGAACTGCGTTCCATCAGCGACAAAACACCGCCACCGCCCATTGTGCTTACGTGCAGATGCGGGTCAGTACCGTGAGAATCAGCACAGATTGTCCCTTCGAGAATAAGTGCGATATCGGGATTTATACGGTTTGCGGCAACCTGCCCACCGCGGCATCCAACCTCTTCCTGAACAGTAAAACAGCAGTAGGTATCATAATAAAAATCGGCTGTTTTAATAAGTTCTACAAGGATAGCACAACCCACACGGTCGTCAAGTGCTTTGGCTTTTATCATATTATCGCCAAACTCGGTATATTCTGATGAAAAAGAAATATAATCACCGGGGGAGAGCAGATTTTCGGTTTCCTCACGGCTGTCTGTGCCTATGTCAATATACATATCTTTTATGGGAACGGCATGGCTTCGCTCCTCAGCAGTCGTCATATGAACAGCTTTAATTCCGATAACACCGTTTATTTTCTTATCACCGGCAAGAACACGCCTGCCGAGCAGAATACGGCTGTCAACACCGCCTACGGCTTCAAATTTTATAAATCCTTCATCGGTTATATTTTTTACTATAAATCCAACCTCGTCCATATGAGCGGTAAGCATCATTTTTTTCTTATCCGACCTGCCTTTTTTAAAGGCTATGAGATTGCCGATTTTATCGGTATATATTTCATCGCAATAATCTGAGATTTCGCCGTATATAAAATTGCGGACCTCGTCCTCACAGCCGGATACGCCGCACAGCGACGTCAGCTTTTCAAGCATTTATATCACCCTTTGCAAAGTTTTTTACAAAAGCGGCTATTGCTTCCGCCGTATTTTTCAAATCCTCAAGAGACAGAGTTTCTATGTTTGTATGCATATACCGAAGTGGTATAGACAGCATAACACAGGGAATACCTTCGTTTACGGTCTGAACTGCCCAGGCGTTTGTGCCGGGGTCATCAGGTTCAACCTCAACAGAGAAGGGTATCTCGTTTTCTTCCATTGCCTGTTTCATCAGACGGGTATATTTTCTGTCAAGATTAGGACCGAAACATAAAACAGGACCTTTGCCAAGCTCCGAGGACCGGTTTTTTATTCCGTCAGGAGTTGTGCCGTGAGTTACATCCACAATAATAGCCAGGTCGGGATTTATACGCCCGGCGGCACATTTTACGCCGAACCTGCCGGTCTCTTCCGTAGTTGATGCAAGTACACAAACATCGGCATTGCGATCGGTTTCTGATATAAGCTGAGCTGCATCGAAAATTGCGGCAATACCTGCCCTGTCATCAAGACCGCTGCCGCAGAATTTGCTTTCGCCGAGCAGAGTATGTTCCCGGCGAAAAGTGACTGCATCGCCGGGACGGACAAGGGTTTTCAGCTTTTCACCGGACAGACCGGTATCAATTACAAGCTCATCTGCTTTTGCGGTTTTTTTCATTTCCGCAGAGGAGAGTACATGAGGCGGTTTTAGTCCTATTACCCCGTAAATATCTTCTTTTCCGTGAACTGTAAGCTCCATACCCGGCAGGATTCTGGGGTCAACTCCGCCGACTGTGATAAAACTTAAAAATCCGTCATCGTGAACTTCTTTTATCATAAGACCAATAACGTCAAAATGAGCTTCAAGCATTATAACGGGAGCGTTTTCTTTTCCGCAAAAAAGCCAGCCTTCGGTATTTCCGCATACATCGGTGGAGACATCGGTCAGTTTTTCTTTAAAAATATCGGCAAGACTTTCGTTTGAAGTGTGTTCAAATCCTGAAATTCCGCCTAAACTGCAAATTCGTTTAAGATACATTATAGCCTCCGTAATATTTAAATTATTTATGATATTATTCTACCACTTTTATCAAATAAAATCAATAGTTTAGGTTTATTTTTTTCGGTTTTGTAAAAAATAAAGAAAAACGGAGGGATAGTATATGAATAATAAAGAATACGAAAAAATGGTGAAAAAAGTTTCGCCCGGTACAAAAGTATATCAGACCCTGCCTAAAGCTTTTTTATTTGGCGGAAGTATTTGTCTTATCGGTGAAGTTGTAAGACAGTTCTGGCTGGCAAGGCTTGGTTCGGAATCGGCGGTTGCTGCAGCAACTTGTGTAGTTATGATATTTCTGGGAGCTTTTCTGACGGGAATAGGGGTGTATGACAAGCTTGCAAAACACGGCGGTGCCGGAACGGCGGTACCTATTACGGGTTTTGCAAATGCTGTGGTATCACCGGCTATTGAATATAAAAGCGAAGGCTTTGTAATGGGCGTGGGAGCAAAAATGTTCGTAATTGCAGGACCTGTTCTGGTGTACGGTACAATTTCATCGGTAGTGGTAGGAATAATTTATTATATTATGAAGATGTTTGGAATAGCATAAAAAAGAATATTGAGACAATACATTTCTCAATATTCTTCAAGGTTAATTCATAATTTCATTTATTGCTTCAAGGAAAATATCAATATCCTTTTCTGTATTGAATATTCCCGGACTTACACGTACTGTACCGCTGCTCAGAGTACCGCATACACGGTGTGCCAGCGGAGCACAATGCAGACCGCATCGAACAGCAATTCCCCACCTGCTGTCTAATATATTTCCAACCTCGCCGACATCTTTTCCGACAGGCACAAAGCTGACGGCTCCGGTACGGTTTTTTGCGTGCGGATATAATATTTTAATACCGTTTATTCCGGACAGCCCGTCAATAAGTCTCGCACAAAGGGTCGTTTCATACCGGTGAATTTCATCAAGTCCCGTTTCTGATATAAACTCGCAGGCGGCGGCAAATCCGCTGAGAGCCGCCATATTATGCGTTCCGCTTTCATATTTTTCGGGAACATCCTCGGGCTGTGTCAGAAGCTCTGAACGGCTTCCCGTTCCGCCCGTCATAAGAGGATTTGGGTTGTAGTTTTCCGGAATATACAGTCCGCCTGTTCCCTGCGGAGCAAGAAAACCTTTATGACCGGCAAAAGCGGTCATAGCATTCCAGGTTTCGGAATAAACGGGAATATGGCCTGCTGACTGAGCACAGTCTACCAGAAGCGGGATTTCTCTGCTGCGGCAAAAGCTTGCGGCGGCAGAAATGTCGTTTATGGTTCCGCTAACATTTGAAGCGTGCGTCAGTATTACCATATCGGTTTTTGGCGAAACCATCCGCCGCAGAGCCGACATATCGGCTGTGCCGTCAGAGAGCAGCGGCAAAAATTTTATATTACACTTAAGCTCGCTGAGCGGTCTTATAACAGAATTATGCTCCAGCGGCGAGGTTATAACCTCAGCACCCGGATTTAACATACCTTTTATGGCAAGATTGAGAGCTTCGGTTGCATTTTTTGTAAATATGACACGTTGTGGGTCGGCGGCACCTAAAATTTCGGCGGCACCGACCCGTGCATTCCACAGAATATCAATACTGTCGGCGGCTGTTTTATAAACACCACGACCAAAGCTTGCTCCGCAGTTTTTTATATAATCAAAAACAGCCCGTGACACCTGTTCCGGTTTGGGGAAAGTGGTGGCGGCATTATCAAGATAAATCATAATTGCCTCCGCGATATGGCACATAACCGCCGTCTGTTTTTTCATATATACCTTTGATTTTCACACCGAGCTTATCGGCGTGGCGTATTGCAGAAGGAACTGCTTCGGCGGTCGCAGATACAGCCGTACTGCACCCGCCGGGTGAGAGCATCTTGGGAGTCTGAATTACCCTGGCATAAAATCCGCCGTCTGCCAGAAATTTTTTTATTCGTGAGGCAGTAGTAGCGGACGAAAAAATAATCAATACCTCATTCATTATTTCACCCCCTGATAATATTATATGAAGGGGATAAGGTAAATGTGTAAGAT
>JAZOTK010000010.1:0-3575 GCA_045657605.1 Clostridia bacterium | reverse complement strand
TTTATAGCTATTAGTATTCTGTTAAATGCTTAAAATTCAAATACAGGAGAGATTTCAATGAACACAAGAGAAATACTCGAAAAACTTACTCTTGAAGAAAAATGCACACTTTTGACGGGTGCGGGGTCAATGTCTACGGCTCAGCTCGGCAGACTTGGGATTTGTGCTAAAAAGTTTGCTGACGGACCTCACGGGGTGCGGGCAGAGTATGATAAAAACTGTACTGCTTTTCCTAATCTTTGTCTTGTGGGCTCTACCTGGGACCCGGAGTTGATAGAGAAAATGGGTGTAGCTCTTGCAAAAGACTGTATAAAGAATGATGTTGATATGCTTCTGGGGCCCGGTGTTAATATAAAAAGACATATACTGTGCGGCAGAAACTTTGAATACATATCGGAAGACCCTGTTCTGGCGGGTGAGATAGCGGCGGCATATATAAACGGACTGCAGAGCCTTGGAGTCGGAGCATCTCTTAAGCACTATGCTGCCAACAACCAGGAAAAATACAGAAGTACCATAAGTGTTGATGTGGATTTAAGAACGCTTATGGAGATTTACCTTAAGGCGTTTGAAATTGCTGTTAAAAAATCATCTCCTGCAAGCATTATGTGTGCATATAACAAGCTTCATTCTATATGGTGTTCTGAAAATAAATTTCTGCTGACAGAAGTGCTGAGAGAAACGTGGGGCTATGAAGGCTTTGTCGTATCCGACTGGGGTGCGGTGCATGATCCTCCAAGAGCAATCAAGGCAGGGCTTGATATGCAGATGCCGGCGAATGGGAATATGGCTGACGACCTTAAAAAAGCCCTGGAAATGGAAGAAATCACTATAGAGGAGATAGATACAGCGGCAGAGAGAATGATTTCGTTCCTGCTTAAAAGAGTGGAGAAAAATATAGTTTATGACAGGGATGAGCAGCATAAAATAGCACGTGAAGTGGCTTCGGCAGGTATAGTTTTACTTAAAAACGAAGACGAAACTTTGCCTATAACAAAAGATAAATATAAAAAAATAGCTGTATTCGGTGAATTTGGCGACTCGCCGCTTATCAGCGGGCAGGGAAGTGCCGAGGTTTTAGTGAATAACGAATATATTGACTCGCCGGTCAGAGAGCTTTCAAAGCTGCTCGAAGGCGGCGTAGAAGTTAAATATAAGGAACTGTATAAAAAACATGCGTTTTCAAAAGAAATGCTCTGGCCAAAACACGCCGAAGTTACAGATTTTGCCGCCGATTGCGACCTTATACTTATGTTTATAGGTGCTATGGAATCGGAGGATACGGAGTTTTTTGACAGAAGAAGCGCCGAATTTAATCCTAATTACGAAATGTTTATAAGATATGCAGAAGAAACCGGTAAAAAAATAGTTGTAGTAATGCAGTCGGGTTCTGCTATGGTTTTGGGAGAATGGAGACATAGCGTTCCGGCTATAGTTCAGATGTGGCTCGGCGGAGAGAGTTCCGGCGGAGCTATTGCCGATGTTTTGTGCGGTGTTATAAACCCGTCCGGCAAGCTTTCGGAAACCTTCCCTACAAAAGTAAGAAGCGATCTGGAGTATCCCGGCAATGAATATACAATTGAATATTCGGAAAAGCTTTTCGTAGGATACAGATACTATGATAAACACCCTGAAGAAATTATTTATCCTTTCGGACACGGTCTTTCTTATACAGAATTTGAATACAGCGACATTGAGACGGCACGTGAGGACAATAAGATAGTAACCTCGTTTACGCTTAAAAATACAGGGAAAGTCAAGGGGGCAGAGGTTGTTCAGCTTTATGTGGGTGATGTTGCATCAACTGTAGTAAGACCCGTAAAAGAGCTGAAAGCCTTTGAAAAAATAACCCTGGATGCAGGAGAAGAATGCAGGGTAAAATTAGCCGTAGATATAAAAGATATGGGTTACTATAATATATTGCTCAGAGATTGGGTAACAGAACCCGGCAAATATATAATTTATGTCGGTTCATCATCAAGAGACATAAGACTTGAAAAAGAAATAACTATAACAGACGATGCACCCTATACATTAAACAGAGTCGGAGACAGTATGATAGGTTAAATCAGGTAAATCGGTTGTAATTTTATAAAATACCTCATAGTATTTATAAAACAAAAATGAAAGGCTATGAGGAAAATGAGATTTCGTGGTATGGTAATGTGTACTATGCTGGCGGTTTTTATCTGTTCTGCTCTGGTGATTTGCACCGAAGGGAATCTGGAGAAAAGCTTGTGCATAGTAGGCAGTGATGCGGATATAGCGGCTTTTTTCAGGTATTACGGATATAATATTGAATTACCGCCGATTTCGGTGAGCTGCATAACGATCACTTCTGATAAAAATTATAATAATATGCAAAATCAGACAGATTTTAATCTTAAACCGTTTGTGGGGAAATCCGTGATGGAGAGGACTTATAAAATTACGGGAGTATTTCCTGCAGAAGGACGGCAGGCTACAGGCAAAGTACTTATTTACGGCGGAAGGATTATCGGCGGAGATGTCCGGTGATGTGGTATTGAAAGGAGAAACTATGTATTCGGTTATTGATATCGGTTCAAATACGGTGAGGCTGGCGGTTTATGAATACGAAAACGGCAAACTGCGGCATATCTATGGCAGGAGAAATATGTCAAAGCTTATAGAGCATATAAAAGAAGGGAAACTGCAAAAAGAGGCGATGGAGTCTCTAGCGGTGCTTTTAAATGAATATAAGTCGGAATCGGCAGCGGCAGGTGCGGCAGAAGTTCACGCTTTTGCTACCGCATCACTTCGTGAAATGGAAAACTGCGATGAAGTGGTAGAGTACATAAAGGAAAAGACAGGTATAGAAATAGAGGTAATAACCGGTGAATATGAGGCGCGGCTGAATTTTATTGCCGCAAAGAGTGAGTTTGGTATAGAAAACGGGCTTATTTCCGATATAGGCGGAGGAAGCAGTGAGGTCGTAATCGTAAAAAACGGTAAAATATATGAATATACCAGCCTTCCGGAGGGTTCGCTCAAGCTATATCTGGAATATGTTTCGGATGTTTTTCCGTCGGAAGAAGAAGCGTATAAGATAAAAAACAGGATAAAACAGCTGTTGGGACAATCGGTAAAACCCGATAAATTTGAGGTTATGACAGGTATCGGAGGAAGTATCAAGAATTTTGCAAAACTGCTTCGTAATATGAACATTCAGCCGGAGGACGGGTATGTTAAAGTGTCGGATATAAGGCAGATATGCGAAATATTCTGTAGTAACAAAAGATTTGCCGCAGAGCTGATAAACGCTACAGCGCCGGACAGGCTGACTACGATGATTCCGGGCATACTGGCAACAGAGGCGGTTTGCGAATATTTCGGGTGCGAGGGAATAAACGTATGTTATGCAGGAGTACGTGAAGGATATGTACTCGATAAAATAAAAAAATGAGCTGACAAAGGTCAGCTCATTTTTTGTTTTATCAGAAAAGTGATTGCTGTTGATAGGGATTATCGCTTTCTTTAAGAGCTCTGCCCGATGAAGGGATTTTATCCGAGGAGTAAGGTTTTAAATCCTCTATTGGATAGCCTTCAGCAAGGCA
>JAZOTK010000009.1:0-7361 GCA_045657605.1 Clostridia bacterium | reverse complement strand
GAATACGAAACCTGTTGTTGACAGCGAAGCTGTTGTAACATATATTAAAACAAAGGCGGCAGAGAAGGGTAGCGTTAATGTATATCCCATAGGCGCTATAACAAAAGGGCTTGAAGGTGCAGAGCTGGCAGAAATAGGCGAGCTGAATTCAGCCGCTGTAGTAGGTATTTCTGATGACGGTAAACCTGTAGCAAACGCAGGACTTAAGCGTAAAGCGATGATGTAGGCCGCTATGTTTGATACTCTTGTGCTTTCCCATTGTGAGGAAAAAAGCCTTGTGGGTGACGGAGTGATGAATGAAGGATACCGCGCAACCTATCTGGGACTTAAAGGAATCCCCAACTCATCGGAAGATCTGATGGTAGCAAGAGAAGCTTTGCTTGCAGAGGAAACAGGTGCTACGGTGCATATCTGTCACGTCAGCACAGAAGGCTCGGTTGATATAGTACGACGTGCCAAAGCGAGAGGAGCAAAAATTACCTGTGAAACCTGTCCGCATTATTTTTCGCTGACAGAAGATGCGGTAGACGAATTTAATACTTATGCTAAAATGAATCCTCCGCTGAGAACACAGAAAGATGTAGATGCGATAATCGAAGGAATAAAGGACGGTACAATAGACGCTATTGCAACCGATCACGCGCCTCATCACGATGATGAAAAAATACTTGAGTTTGATTATGCGGCAAACGGTATAGTAGGTTTTGAAACAGCATTTTCGCTGGGAATGACCTATCTCGTAAAACCGGGACATATAACAATAAATCAGCTGATTGAAAAAATGTCGGCAAACCCTGCAAACATTCTTGGCCTGGGTAAAGGAGAAATTAATCCGGGAAAACCTGCGGATATTGTTATTTTTAATCCTGAAACAGAATATGAGGTTGATACATCGAAATTCAGCTCAAAATCGAAAAACTCACCTTATAACGGATATAAGCTGACGGGAAAAGTTACGCATACAATCGTTGGTGGGAAAATAGTGGTATGTGACGGCAAATTAGTATAATTTTACTATGAGAGGAAGTAACAGAAATGGATTTACTGATAAAAGCAATAAAAGAAAAAAATAACCCTACAGTAGCAGGCCTTGATCCGAGACTTGATTTTGTTCCGGAATTTATAAAAAATAAAAACTTTGAAATTTACGGAAAGACTTTAAAAGGTGCGGCAGAGGCTATACTTGAATTCAACAAAGGACTTATCGACAGTTTCTATGATATAGTACCTGCGGTAAAGCCTCAGTCAGCATATTATGAAATGTACGGACTTGAAGGTCTGCGTATAATGGATGAAACCATAAAATATGCAAAAGAAAAAAATCTTTATGTTATACTTGACGTTAAAAGAAATGATATAGGAACAACAGCACAGGCTTATTCAAATGCTTATCTGGGAGAAACTGATATATGCGGCGAAAAAGTACGTGCATTCACTCCGGACAGCGTAACCGTAAACGGTTATCTGGGAACAGACGGAATAAAACCTTTTGCTGATAATCTGAAAGACGGCAAAAGTATATTTGTACTTGTTAAGACATCAAACCCCTCATCGGGAGAGCTTCAGGATATGATACTTGACGGTGGCGAGCGTGTATATGAAAAAATGGCGGCGCTTGTAAATGGCTGGGGAGAGAATTTAATCGGCGAAGAAGGCTACAGCAGTGTAGGCTGTGTTGTCGGAGCAACATATCCTCAGCAGGCAGAAGTTCTCAGAAAACTGATGCCGAAAGTATTTTTCCTGGTACCGGGATACGGTGCACAGGGCGGCGGTGCGGCAGATGTAGCACCTACATTCAATAAAGACGGACTGGGTGCTATTGTAAATTCTTCAAGAGGAATTATGTGTGCATACAAAAAAGGCTATGATGAAAAAGACTATGCACAGGCGGCGCGTAATGAATGTATAAGAATGAGAGATGAATTAAATACCGTAAGATAAGGTGGTAAAAAAGATGAGTTTGTCTGTAATAGGCAAGGTTTTGGAAAATAAACAGATTGCCGAAAATATATATGATATGAAAATACAGTGGGATAATGCCGGAGAGGCACAGCCCGGTCAGTTTGTAAATGTGCTTTGTGAGGGCGGCGATGCACTTCTGAGAAGACCCATAAGTATATGTGATGCAGATGGCGATACACTGCGAATAGTATACGAAGTTAAAGGAAAAGGAACAGAGCTTCTGGCGAAATACAAAGAAGGACAAAGCATTGATATGCTGGCACCTCTCGGCCACGGATTTACAGTAAAAAAATGCAAAAATCCTGTACTGATAGGTGGCGGAATCGGAACATATCCTCTCTTAAAGCTTGCAAAAGAACTTGAAAATCCTTATGTTTTTCTCGGATTCCGTTCAAAAGACAGGATTACGCTTAAAGAGGATTTTGAAAAAGTTGCTACTCTTGATATAGTAACCGATGACGGCAGCTATGGTGAGAAAAAACTGGCTACACAGTCGGCGGAAGAATTTATTAAATCAAGCGGAACAGATATGATTTATGCTTGCGGCCCCAAACCTATGCTTAAAGCTGTTGCGGCACTTGCAGAAAAATACGGTATAGAGTGCGAAGTATCAATGGAAGAGCGAATGGGCTGCGGAATAGGAGCTTGTCTTGTATGTGCCTGCAAAACAAAAGATAAAAACGGTGAAGAAGTACATACCCATGTCTGCAAAGACGGACCGGTGTTTAATTCCAAAGACGTTATATTTTAGGAGGCAGTTATGAATTTAAAAGTTAACATAGCAGGAGTAACGCTGAATAATCCTGTAATTACGGCATCGGGAACCTTCGGGTTCGGCCGTGAATACGGTAAGTTTTATGATTTAAAAGAAATAGGTGGCGTATCGGTAAAAGGGCTTACCCTGCTTCCGAGACAGGGAAACACAGCACCGAGAATTGCTGAAACACCTTCGGGAATACTCAACAGCGTAGGATTACAGAATCCCGGTGTTGAATATTATATAGAACACGAGCTTCCGTTTTTAAAAGAAGCGGGTACTTGTGCTATTGCCAATATCGCAGGCAGTTCTATTGAAGATTATTGCCGTATGGCTGAAATAGTCTCCGAAAGCGATACCGATATGGTTGAAATGAATATTTCCTGCCCTAATGTAAAAGAAGGTGGCGTGGCGTTCGGTACAGTCCCGAAAACCGTTGCTGAAATTACAAAAGCTGTAAGAAAATATTGTAAAAAACCGCTGATAGTAAAGCTTTCACCAAACGTAACGGATATTACAGAAACCGCAAGAGCGGCTGAAAGCGAGGGTGCAGATGCCCTGTCGCTGATTAACACTCTTACCGGTATGGTGATAGATATAAATAACAGAAGACCGATACTTCACAATAATATTGGTGGTCTTTCCGGACCTGCGGTAAAACCGGTTGCGGTACGTATGGTATGGCAGGTTGCAAATGCCGTTAAAGTACCTATAATAGGTATGGGCGGAATTGCAACCGGTGAAGATGCCATCGAATTTATGCTCGCAGGGGCATCAGCCGTAATGGTTGGAACATATAATTTTGTTGATCCATACGCCGCTGTGAAGGTAGTTCGTGGCATTGAAGAATATATGACAAAACACGGCATTGAAGATGTAAACGACATAGTCGGAGGCGTTATTCTCAATGGTTAGAGTGATTTTTGTACGTCACGGAGAAGCAGAAGGAAATATAGACAGGGTATTTCACGGACACCATGATTCAAACCTGACCGAAAACGGCAGGATTCAGGCGCAGCTTACAGCAAAGTTTCTTGAAGATTATAAAATTGACAGGATATATTCCAGCGACCTTACAAGAACAGCTGATACTGCCGGATATATTGCTGAAAAACAAGGAATAAAAGAAATTATAAAAGACAAGGATTTGCGCGAAATAAATGGTGGCAAATGGGAAAATATACCGTGGAGCGAGCTGCCCGGCTTATTTCCGGAAGAATACAGCCTGTGGGAAAAGGATATAGGTCTTGCACATCTTCCGGGAGGCGAAAGTACTCTGCAACTGCAAAAAAGAGCAGCGGCGGTAGTTGAAAGAATAGTATCCGAAAATGAAGGGAAAACGGTTTGTATAGTAACTCACGGTACGGTACTTAAATCCCTGCTTTGTCTGTGGAGAAATGTTCCTATAAAAGAAATGCAGAATCTGCCGTGGTTTGATAATGCATCTGTAACGATAATAGATTATGAGGAAAACGGATATAACATAATTCTTGAGGGAGAAAACAAACAGCTTGGAAACTATAGCACGCTGGCAAAACAGACGTGGTGGAAAGAGAAATAATATAATGGAACTTTTATAAAAATAAGAAAGGAAGAGAAAAATTATGTTAACAGAAGAAAGAGTACTTGAAGTTTTAAAAGAGGCAGGTGTTCTGCTGGAAGGACATTTCCTTCTTACATCAGGCAGACACAGTAATAAATATCTGCAGTGTGCAAAGATATTTAAAAATGCAAAATACAGCGAGGAGCTTTGCGGAGCACTTGCTGAGAAATTTGCTAATGACGGCATTGATGTAGTAGTAGGACCTGCTATGGGTGCAGTTATTATGGCGTATGAAGTAAGCCGTCATCTTAATGTTCCGAACATATTTACAGAACGTGAAGACGGAGTTATGACACTTCGCCGCAACTTTGAAATTGAAGAAGGACAGAAGGTGCTGGTTGTTGAAGATGTAATCACAACAGGCGGTTCTGTTAAAGAAGTAATCGAAATCGTTAAAGAAAAAGGCGGTATTGTAGCAGGCGTTGGCTGTGTTGTTGACAGAACAGGCGGCAAAATGGATTTCGGTACAAAATTTGAATCTGTAATTTCTATGGAAGTTCAGTCTTATGAACCCGATGAATGTCCTATCTGCAAAACCGGTGCACCGCTTGTAAAACCCGGTAGCAGAAAGGTGAAATAATAAACTATGTACAGCTGGCAGATAACAAAATTCGACCCGGATGAAGGGGCGATGTTTGTAAAGGACGAATGGTCATCGGCGAAACAGCTTGAAACCTTCTATGATGACGAGGAGCAGGAAAATGGCTTCTTTGCGGCAGAGGACGATTATATTGATGTAATATCCCTGTTTATGGACGATCTGGATATTACTACTCTTACAGTATGTGAGCTTGAAAAATACAATGAATACTACGGTATAAAAGAGCTCAGTAAGCAGTACTCGTCTTTTTATCCGAAAGAAATGATGGAGCTGTTTGACACTTTGGCTGAAAATGATGTGCTTACAATGGATAAGATAGATATGGTATGTAAACTTATAATGCGTTCGCATGTATGGTGCATACTTAAATCGGAAAAACTGGAGGTACAGTTCGGAAACGACTGTAATATGTTTATATCTTCAGAAAATCCCTGTAAAAAAGCACTCACACAAATTGAGGAAATTGATGTCAGAGTCTGTGACTGCTCGGGAATGAATAGTGATTTGTGACAGAAGGTCACTCGTTTGGTAACCACTGATTAATCAGTGGTTACTTTGTTAAATCGGAAATATTGTTATATGGAGGGAAAACGATGGAAAAAGGTATCCACCTCGGAGAAGGCTACAGACGTTACGGAGATATGGTATACAAAAAGCTGAAACAGCATGGGTATTCTTATGTTGATTTCGATATGGCACTTGCTGACAGTGAATTGTTTACAATGGATGAAAAAGATTTGGAACAAAAGATTTTGAAAGAAAAAGAGCTTGCAGACGATGCGGGTGTTAAGATATGGCAGGTCCACGGTCCGTGGTATCCCACTCACGGTGCAGGTGATGAGGAAATACAAGAGCGTATAGAGGTAGTAAAAAAATCTTTGCGTATGACAGCACTTCTGGGTTGTAAAAATTGGGTTATTCATCCTATTTTTCCGTATGGAATGGAGGATAAATGCACTGACGATACCGAAAAAACATGGAATCTTAATCTTAGCTTTATGCGTGAAGTTCTCAGGATTGCAAAGGGATACGGGGTTACGGTTTGTCTTGAAAATATGCCATTTAAGAATTTTTCAATTTCAACGCCGAATGAAATTTTGCAGTTTGTGAAAGAAATTAATGATGAAAATTTTAAAATATGTCTTGATACAGGACATGTTATTTGTCTGGGAGAATCGCCTGCAGAGGCGGTAAGGACGCTCGGGAATGAACTCAGAGCACTTCATGTCCATGACAGCAGGGTGGGTCTGGATTTGCATTCAATGCCGTATTTTGGCATATGCGACTGGAAGGATTTTGCAGATGCACTTAAGGAGACCGGTTTTTCAGGCGTGTTTTCGCTTGAAACCAATCCGCCAAGTAAGCTCTCGGATGAGTTGTTTGAAAAGGCATCGTTAATGCTTGCGGAAATTACAGACAGCATAATAAAACGATAATTTGTGGCAAGAAAAGTCTGTAATGCTATTATTAAATTGTTTTGGAGTGACTTTAATTGGATAAAGTGATTCTTCACTGTGACTGCAACAGTTTTTACGCTTCTGTGGAATGTATACTGAACCCGGCACTTAAAAATATTCCGATGGCGGTGGGCGGTGACCCGGAAAGTCGCCACGGAATAATTCTGGCTAAAAACGAAGCGGCTAAAAAATATGATATAAAAACGGCAGAAACCATATACAAGGCGAAACAGAAATGCCCGCAGCTTGTTGTGGTTCCGCCGCATCATGCCCTTTATTCCGAATATTCGGAAAAAGTAAATGCCATATATATGCGATATACAGATTTGGTAGAACCTTTCAGTATAGACGAATCGTGGCTTGATGTAACGGCAAGCAGAAATCTTTTCGGTACCGGCAGGGAAATAGCTGACCGGATACGCCGGGAAGTGCGTGAGGAACTTGGTATTACTGTTTCGGTAGGAGTTTCGTTTAACAAGATGTTTGCAAAGCTTGGAAGTGACTATAAAAAACCTGATGCTACCACAGAAATTACGCGAGAAAATTATAAAGACATTCTATATCCTATGCCGGCGGATTATATGATGTATGTGGGAAAATCCACAAAAGCGGAGCTGGAAAAAATGGGAGTCTGCACTATAGGCGATATTGCACAGCTGGGTGAAAAGGTTCTTACGAAAAAATTCGGGAAAGCCGGGAAACAGCTGTACGATAATGTTACGGGTAACGGCGATGATACGGTAAGAAGTTGTTATGAAAAAAGAGAAGTAAAATCAGTAGGGCACGGACTTACATTCAGCAGCGACCTTACGGGAATGGATAGTATAAAGCCGTATATAGTGGAGTTGTGTGACAGTATTGCGGCAAAACTGCGGCGAAACGGTATGAAATGCAGGGTGGTACAAATTACTGTGAAAGACCCGGATTTCAGAACTATTACAAGACAAAAAACTCTGGGAAAACCGACAAATCTTGAAAAAG
>JAZOTK010000008.1:0-3486 GCA_045657605.1 Clostridia bacterium | reverse complement strand
TAATATACAAAAACTCAACATATTTTTTAAAAGAAAAATAATTTTATTCGGAGGGCGTTTGATATGGTAAAAAGTTATTTTCTCGGTGGTAATACGCCGGAAGGATTTTTTTCTTATTACAATCATCTGATAAGTCGCAGGCAGGCAAAGCGTGATTATATTATAAAAGGCGGACCGGGAACGGGAAAATCTTCTATGATGAAAAAGGTTGCCGCGTGGGCAAGGGAGAACGGATATGAGGCGGACGATATTCATTGTTCGTCCGACCCCGATTCTCTTGTCGGTATTCTGATTCGCGGGCTGAATATCGCTATGACAGACGGCACATCTCCGCATATTACCGACCCGGTATATCCGGCCTGTGTGGACGAAATCATAAATATGGGCGATTGCTGGGATGCGGAAAAAATAAAAAAAGCAAGGAAGGATATAATTTATTATACAGATGCTATAGGAGAAAAATTCCGCGAGGCATACAGGTACCTTGCGGCGGCGGGAGCGCTTTACGGGAATATGATGAAAATTTGCGGGGCAGATGCATCTGAGACTGTTGCATCAGCAATTTTTGAAAGAGAAGAGATAAAAAAATCTCAAACGGGGCGAGGGCGGATAAGAAAGCTGTTTGCTTCGGCAGTAACACCGAAAGGTATGATAAGCTATGCCGGAACGCTTAAATCCGAAAAAACCTATGTTCTGGACTGTAAAATGAATATAGCCTGCACAGATGTTACCGATACATTTGCAAGTCTGCTTACAAGGGAAGGATATGATATAGAATGTTACTATGACCCTCTTATGCCGGCGGAGAAAATAAAGCATATCTGCGTGCCGGAGCTTGGGTTGTCACTGCTCAGCTCCGATATGTACGAGAAAGTGGAAACGGAAAAGGAGTATACGCTGGATATAGCAGGTATGCTCAAAAATCCCGGGCAGGCAGAGAAAGCTTTTGAGGAAACCGATGCGCTGGTGAAAGAAGCGGCGGGAAAAATCAAAGAGGCGAAAGGTATGCACGATAAGCTGGAGGAATACTACATTTCCGGTATGGATTTCGGTATGGCTGAAGAAAAAACTAAAAAGGTTATTGCACAGCTTGAGACGGAAAAGCATATAATGGAATGAGAAAATAAAAAATGACGTGCCGTTTTGACGGCGGAAAGGAAAAGAAATGAAATCTTCAAACAGAATCACACCTGAGGATATTAAAAATGTTGCGAAAATGTCTGATAAAGAAATGGAATCAAAGCTGAAAGAAATTTTTTCGTCCGGCGGAAATGTAAAAAGTATTCTGTCAGGGATTGATACGGAAACCGTAAAAAAACAGATTCAGTCAAAAAGTCCTGCCGAGCTGTCCAAAATTGTAAACAACCTCGAAAAAATTGACCCGAAGCTTCTGCAGAAAATAAAAAATTCTATTAAATAAACGGAGACGGATATGGACGGCGATTTGGGCTCGCTGGTAAAACAGCTTATGAGCGATGAGAAAACTCAGGAAAAGGTAATGGATATGCTTGGCGGGATATTAGGCGACAGCGGGGAACGGGAAACCGTAGAAGCTGAGGCAGAAAGAGAAAAACTGCCTGCCCTGCCGGCAGGAGTTGATATTGCAAGTCTGTATAAAAGCCTCGGCTCTGTTGATGATAAACGGGTCAGACTTCTTTCGGCGCTACGTCCGTATCTCTGTGACAGACGTAAACCCAAGCTTGACAGCGCCATATCAATAGTACGTGTGGCGAGCGTTTCGCAAAGTCTGGGACTGCTTAAGCTTTTTGAAGGTGAATAGGTATGATAAGAGAATATTTTAAAACATACGAGCTTGCAGAGATGCCTGAAATTTGTCCGAAAAAATCACCGGAAAAAATAAAGCCTTATTTTGGTCTTGATGATATTCTGATAGCGGCACTGCTTTTTGTAATGATTACGGAAGATGAGCCGGATTACATATCCATTATAGCTCTGGCGTTTTTATTTTTCACCTGATATGTATAAAATTTCCGGAGCAGGTTAGAATAAAAGGCAGGTGGTGAATCAAATGAAGGTTACAGACATAAAAATACGTAAAATGAATATGGAAGGCAAAATGAAAGCTATAGTATCAGTAACATTTGATGATGCATTTGTTATACATGATATAAAGGTAATCGAAGCCGGCGGAAAGCTGTTTGCGGCAATGCCCAGCAGGAGGACGGCTGACGGGGAATTTAAAGATGTTGCCCACCCGATAAACGCCGGGATGCGTGATGCGGTGCAGGAGGCAATTCTGGCAGAATACCATAATCAGCTTTCTGCAGAAATGCAGAAATAAAAAGAAGCTGTCTCTGATGCGAGACAGCCTTTTTTATACTTATTCATTTAAGAATTTCTCTGTAGCGTCAATGCTTATCTGTACGGCTTCCTTTGCGGGTCCGCCTATGACTTTTCTGTAAGATACACAGGCATCAAGGCTGATTGCCTCGTATACGTCTTCCTCGAAAATATCGGAAAATTCCTTGTATTCTTCGATTGTCATATCTTCCATAGCCTTATCCTTGCTGATACAGTAGAATACTATTTTACCGATAACCTCATGTGCGTTTCTGAAAGGCATACCTTTTTTTACAAGATAGTCTGCGGCATCGGTGGCGTTTGTAAATCCGCCGCCTGCACCCTTTCTCATAGCTTCGGTATTTATCTTCATTGTATCAATCATACCCGTAAACACGGGCAGACACATTTTTATGGTATCAATCGAATCGAATATTCCTTCTTTATCTTCCTGCATATCCTTGTTATAGGCGAGGGGAAGTCCTTTCATTACGGTAAGAATGGAAACAAGATTTCCGATTACTCTGCCTGCCTTGCCGCGAATCAGTTCGGCAACATCGGGATTTTTCTTCTGAGGCATAATGGAGCTGCCCGTAGAGAAAGCATCGTCCATTTCAACAAAAGAAAATTCGTTGGTGTTCCATATAATAAGCTCTTCCGAAAATCTGCTCAGATGTACCATAATTGTTGCAAATGCGGCTGACAGCTCAATTACAAAATCACGGTCGCTTACGCCGTCAAGGCTGTTTAATGTAACTCCGTCAAATCCGAGCTGCTCTGCTACAAATTCCCTGTCGAGAGGATATGTAGTTGTTGCAAGAGCTCCTGACCCTAAAGGAAGGACATTCATACGCTTTGCAGCGTCACGGAGTCTGCCGATGTCACGTTTGAACATTTCGGCATACGCCATAACGTGATGCGCAAACGTGATGGGCTGAGCTTTTTGTAAATGGGTATATCCGGGCATTACTGTACCGAGATTGTTTTTTGCAAGCTTTACAAGAACTGCGAGCAGGTCTTTCAGCATCTGCTCAATTTCAGCGGTTTCATCACGCAGGTACATTCTTATATCAAGTGCTACCTGGTCGTTACGGCTTCGGGCAGTATGCAGACGTTTGCCTGCATCGCCTATACGCTCGGTGAGAAGCTTTTCTATATTCATATGAATATCTTCGGCATCGGTTT
>JAZOTK010000007.1:0-7943 GCA_045657605.1 Clostridia bacterium | reverse complement strand
CAAAGCTGGATAAGCGTATACCAGAGAAGCTGCTCGCTGCTGCTCAGCCCCATATTACCCGCAATATGGAAAAAATGCGTAAGCTCTTTTAAAAAATTCATATAATACCCCTTTCTGATAGTTTGGAATTTGGAGTTTGGAGTTTGGAGTTTGCGAGGAGTACTCCACACTTCACACTTCACACTTCACACTCCACACTATTCATCATTCTCTTCCGAAGCGTAGTCTTCGGCGTCTTCCTCGGCGGTCAGCCAGCGGTCAAGTGCGGCGTTTATCTCCTGTGTCTGTGATTGGTTAAAGAACATCTGTTCTCACCTCCTGAAACATTATATCACAATAAGGGATATTTGTCAAGAGTTGGGCTCATCAATTTTAAAATTAATTTTTTCGGACGCTACCTTCAGACCTTTAATGAGAAAAGAGGGCACGTCCACACCGATTACGACGAGATTTTCGAGAATGGAGCGTATCTCGTTTATGATGAAAGTAGCAAGGCAAAACCAGCCGGCAAGCTCACAGAAGGCAAGGTCTATACCGAGTATGTGCCCCATTTCCCTGAAAGAAATTGCACAAAAGAAAGCCACACCGATAACAACCCAACAGCCCGTTTTTTTGCAGATACCCCTGAACCCTTTGTTGGAATTTTCGGTATGGGTGAGGTAAGCTTTAGCCCAGCCTGTGATATAATCAATTAAATTAAGAATAAGCAGCGCGGCGAACAGAAACCAGAATTTCCCGAAAATTCCGGCAAGAAAAGTAACGAACGCCGATAAAATAATGTTTGTTTTGTTTAACATAATAAATTCTCCTTTCTGAGAGTGTGGAGTTTGGAATGAGGAGTTAGGAGTTTGCCGAGGAGCATACCACACTTCACACTCCACATTCCAAACTATTTATTACTTCCCTAAATATGTAAGCACATTTGCAACCATAACAGCGGCCTGCGCCCTTGTAATCGGCTCATCGGGACGGAACGTGCCGTCCTCATTGCCGTTCACTATCCCTGCTTTTTTAAGCTTCTCAATATGCTTTTCTGCCCAATGCCCCTGAGTATCTTTAAATGACGCCATAAAAAATTCCACCTTTCCTATAAATCTGTCCCAGCCCATATCGAGCGTGCGGTGCGGGCAGTATTTGCCCAAAAAATCCTGATGCTTTTTTACTGCCGAAATACTAAGCCCGTATTTTTTCAGCAGATAAGCGGCAAGTCGGGCGGCGTTTTCTTCCGCACTGAGAAATTTTTCTCCACCCGATTTGCTGTAGCAGATTTCTATTGCGATACCGTGTCTGTTGCCGGTTCCGCTACTACCGTCACCTGCATGAAATGCATTTCGGTTTTCGGGAATACCCTGCACGATTTCTCTGTCGTCTACCGCAAAATGAAACGATGTAGCATTGTTATTATTTTTCATATACGCCACTTCAGCACGTGCCGCGGCATCGTTTGACGTATTATGAATAACAATATATTTCGGCGAAAGCGAGTGCGGGCATTTGAGCGGGAATTTATCCGCCCTGACTAAATCCTGTCTGATATTCATAAGACTTTTTCCTCTTCCGTTAATTTTTCGCGTTCTTCTTTTATTTTTTCATATTCTTTTTTTGTGATTTCCCTGTATTCTTTGCCGTCAACTCCCACCTCAAGATGTATGGTCGTGCCGTAATTTTCACCGTCAGTCAGCACCATACCTTCATCGGCGTACAATGTTATTCTTGTTTTCATATTAAAATCCCCCTTATGCTGATAATGCTATAGTCCAGTTTTGCTTTGTTGCGATAAGCTCGTCCCACGAATTATAGGTAATTCCGCTATGTGGTGACGTATACGGGAATGTCATATTGTCTGCTGCCGTTTGCAGAAATGTAACTGTTTTACCCGTTGCTCCGTCCCACAGATGCTCCATAACACTGACTATACTTGCCGTGCTTAACGGTGATTGTGAAACAGAAAAATCAGAACCTATAAGACCGCCGATTTCAAGGTTAACCAGGCTCGTACAGCCCTGAAATATTGACGTAGATATATCAATATCTTTTTTAAATGTTATTTTCCTTACAGTATGCAAATCTGAGCAACCACTACAAAACGCATAAAAATTTGTGACCAAAGAAACATCAATTTCAGGAATTTCAGTAATTTTAGAATTACTGAAAAAATATGAACAATTTCCGCCTCGAAATTCGATAGAAACATTTCTTCGTTTGAGAATAGCATTTAAATTTGTAATGTTGCAGCTTCTGAACGTATAAGCCCCGTTATTGGAACCTACAACTATATTATATAATGGATCAAACGACACATCGTTCCAATATTTCCCTTCGAATGCACGGTCATGGTTTGTTCTGTTGCCGTAATCCTGATAGTTGTCCCAGAAACGGGCGTGCTGTGCCTGCATTCCCGCATCATATACCTTTTGCTCATTTTCCGCTATAGTCTGTAATTTTTCTGATATATTCATTCGGTTTCACCACCTATATATGCATTTTGTATTGCAATGATATTATCAAGGGCAGTGTCTATGTCGCCTGTTGCGGTGTCTAATTCCTCTTTGGTAATAAGGTCTTTATAAGACAGCGTTACCGTGTTGTCAGAATGATATTCCACTTCAAAAAAAGTATCACAATAAGTCCCGCCAAACACTATAGTGTCAGTTAATACACACGTAACGGGTAAAAACATAAAATGAGCATCATAATGATATTCTGATATTTTTATCATTATTTGTTTGCCTGCTTCTAATGCTTCTAATATGCTGGTTCGGTTATCAGATATACTCAAAATTTCATAAGGTACTACCGCATCAATGTTATAATCCATTTGCCATAGCGCGGTAGCGTTTACGATGTATGTTCCCGCATCTCCGCCAACCTCGCCACCGGGGAAAGCTTTACTGAACTTCGCTTTAAAATCCGCATCGGATACGTTGGATAAATCCGCATCGGCTTTTCCTTCTGCCACTTTTTCCGCTTCTGATGCAGCCGAGGCGGCATACTGCTCGCATACCTTTTGTATTCCTGTAATACGCTGTTCGATTTCCTCAAATTCGGTAGGGGAGAGTGCCGCAAAATCTTCGGTAGTGTAGATGCTGTCATTTACGCAGAAATAATCGCAATAGCTGTGCCACACACAGCCCGAATTATCAAATCCGCGCAGCTGCACCCGAATATCTCCCGAAACCCGTGTATGAAGATTGGTAACAGTCCAGGTGAGGATAATACAGTCATCTTCCTGCGCTTTTTTAAGGTCGTAAATATCTTTGCCCGCAGAGGTCTCGGTATCAAGCTTAAAGGAAAGACTAAAAAGCGAAGGGTCGGTAATTTTAAATTGCCTGATCTCCACAAGACAGTCACCCTGCTGACCGATAACCCTGTCAGAAACGGGAATATCAAGAGTTCGTCCAAGTAATGTAATCATAAAAATTCTCCTTTCCTAAAGCTTATTCGCCCATAGCGAGCACCTGTTCCTCAACAGCGGTAAGCCTTGTGAGGATTTCCTGCAACAGAGTATATCTGTCGCCTGTGGCAATCTCGCCTTCGCCGAAACTTTCTCTTACGCTTGCCGTAATCACACATACAGTAACACAACTGCCGCCGGCGGTGCAAAGACATACCTCAAGCGACAGCTCGCCCGGAACGGCGTAGACAGCGGCGGGCAGAATAATTTCATCTGTCTGCGATGAACATATCGCAACGCTGTCATCGGCGCGGAGAGCTTTTATAAGCAGAGTTTTCCCCGAAAAATCAAGCCCGCTGAAATTAAAAGCCAGCCTGTATGCGCGAATGTCACCGCAGGTAAATTCAATATCCGAATAAATGCATCGCTCTTTCGCGGGATTTACGGAAATATTATAAGTAATCAAGAAAATCCCTCCTTATATGATTTCAATATCAAACTTTTCTGAAATATAATCTATACCGGCTTCTATACCGGGATGTGAGTTATTGGCTCTGACATAGGTTTTCAGCACATTACCGCTGACTTCAAATTTAATTTTATATTCGTACCCGCTGAATTTTTCCAGAATCATTTCGGCAGACCCGCTGACAGTATTATTGTCATTGGCATTGAAACAAATATAAGTAAACAGTCCGCTTGCCCTGTCCCATATACCGCAGGCGCGGTCGGTTTTAACGAATATTTTTGAAAATCCCGAATTTGACAGGGTAAGCTCATCGCCTACAGAAAATTCTCCGATATTGGCAAGCACACTCCAGATTATATTCTCACTCTGAGTAACTCTTGACCCCGTTTTCAGCGGGATTTTTGCCTGAGAAAAAATACGTGTATCGGTGAGTTTGCCGTTTTCGATTTCCGCAATGGGAATGAATTCAACCGCAGTCTGCGCTGCTTTTGAAATAACGGGAACTGCCGCCACACATACGGGCGAGGCGTACATATAAATATAGTTTTTGGTATCGGGCAAAAGCTCGAACACCTCAGGCTCGGTAATCTCAAGCCTCATACCGTTTTCAAAAAAACAAACACCGGTGCCGACAGTAACGGTAGTATCCGTACAGACAGGCTCCATACCCCACAGAACTCCGCGGGATACAATATCGCTGCGGATAAGATTAAGACGGCTCACCGCATAAGCGGTATTTTCCGCAAAATGCGGGCTTACCGTAACATCGCTGCCCAGCTGAGCCGAAACGGCGTCCAGCTCAGCGGGAGTGATAATTTTGTTATCCGCAAAATCATAAATATAAGACATAATAACAAATCCTTTCTTTTAATTGCATACCTCAAATTTCGGCGTGAAAACAGAGCCGTTTTCATCGAAGTCTGCTGAAATTTCCGTCAGCTTTATTGCATCACCGGCGTTATTTCGGAAAATATCTCCCAGGAAATAGTCGCGGCGGTAGGTCATACCGTTTATACCTGCGCATACGGTGCGGACGGGCTTTTTTTCGGTAAGCGATGCTACGGCTCCGCTTTCGTCCTCGCCTTCTAAAACAGCCTCCCATCGGTACGCTCCCTCAGCATCGGCAGAGGTGATAAAAGTACCGTTCCACAGCCCGCAGGTGGCATAAGAGGTGATATTTTCCGTTATGACAATATCACTTGCATTACCGCGGTCAGCGGAAAAGACGGCAGGATTATCACGGCAGATTATGTTTCTTAAAACATATTTTTTAGCAGAGAGGTCAAACTCCAGAAAAAAGCCGCCGCCAGCGCATAATTTCTGAAACACGCGGGAGAGGGGAGTGGGCGAGGATATTTCAAACGGCAGAGAAATCTTCGCATCTCCGCAGGGGATAAATTCTGCAAAATCCGACAGATGTGAAGCGGTCAGGCTTTGCATAATATCAGTCACGCTGCCGCTTTCAAACGTGCAGACGGGACATATCCGTTTGGAGAGGAGAAAATCGGCGGTTTTGCCGAAAAGTGCCGTATCGGAGGAAAGACGGCGTCCCGTAAGAATACCGCAAAATCCGCCGAAATACACCGCGCAGGGCAGAGGCAGAGTATCGGCAGTATTCCCACGGGTCAGATGAATCTCAAAACTACCCGTATCACAAAGCTTTTCGGTATATGAAAAGGACAGATAACGGGATTCAATATGGAGTAAATTAAAATTTAAATCATAAAATCGAATATCGTACATTTAATATTCTCCTTCGCAGTATTTCGGATAAAATTTGCATATACACTGAAAATCTGCGGTCATATCGGAAGGAATAAATCTTATATTACTGCACCCGCAGATAAGCTCCATATTACCCAGAACACTCTCAGGCGTCAGCGAATTTATTATATTACCGTAAACAGAACTTGTGATACTGCGGTTTTGTGTATCAACTGCAACAAGCTCACCTGCCGTAAAGCTGTGGTCAATCCGCAGAGAATGCCCCGTAGTTTCGTTTTCAATTATAATACCGCCATCGCCGCCCGATAAGGCACGTATCTCAAATACGGGCATTGACGGTATATCACCGCGGTTTATTACTCCGCAACGGGTTACGGATTCCGTAAATACACAAGGCAGCGTAAACTGCGGATAAATAAGGTCAGATCTGGAGTGCACCGTAAATTTACTTTCCGCAAAATCCGAAAAATAAGGATTGTGACAGGTCAGCGCCAGCGAGTATTTTATAAAAGAACCCTGACGCTCACCTGTAGAAAACCGCACCTCATCGCAGTAAATTTTCCTTCGCTTACCACTTGCGGTAATATAAAGCGTGCCGGGAGCGGAGAGTATTCTTGAAATACGTGACAGCTCCTGCCGTCCGCAGAGAATATCACCGCCGACGGTAATTATGCGGGACGCGGGATAACGGCTTAAAACGGCAGTCTGTCCCGTTTCCGCATAAAACGAGGAAGAAATACGCATTTCGGGATTACTCAGTCCCGATATTGAGGTTATACGGATACTTCCGTTGCCGACGGGCGAGAAATTAACCCGTCCCAGCGGATTTAAAAAATATACCTGCATTATATACCTCCTCTCAGTTCGGCAAGCTCAGAATCAACACGTGCCTGTGCAAGCTGCTGTGCCACAGTCTGACCGCTGCCGTAGAAATTATAATTTGCATTGTAAGAGGGAGCAGCGGTATTTATGGAAATATCCGCCGTAATACGGTTTATATCCTCCATAACACCGTAAAGTGCCGAGGTAAATCCCTTGCCGAACTCCTCAGCCGAGAGCTCGCCGTTTTTGAAAAAGGATTTCGGCAGAGAGCCGACGGCATTTTCAATCTCATCTTTCAGCGACTGCCCGAGATTTCCGTAGGTTTCGGAGAGTGCGGCGACTTCATCGGCAAACAGCTCGGATACGACTGTTTTTTCGGTGTTTTGCAAATTCTCCCAGGCAGCGGCAAACTCGTCGAGATTTCCTTCTGAAATAAGCAGATTTGCAAGATTCATACCTTCCTCCACAGGAAGTGACCGCAGATAGCGGAAGAAATCGGACGGAACGGCTCCGCCTTCTTTAATCTGCATCAGCATATCAAGATAATTTTCAAGCTCGCTGTTTATTTTATTTAAATCGGTAAGAGAGTTTTTCGTATGTACAATATCACTCGTCTTAACCCACACGCCGTTACGTAAAACCGTGGTATCGTCTTTGATACGGAACTTTGTGGTGTTGTAGGGAGAGTAATAATTGTCAAGATTTTTGCGCATGGAAGCAACAGACCTCTCAAGCTCCGCCGCCGAGGTTTTAGCCTGGGAGATAAGGTCGGTATAAACCTCGATAATACGCTGTTTTTCGGTTTCGATATTTTTTTCGGTTGCATAAAGAGTGGTGAGATGCCCGTCAGCGATAACCCCTTCATATTCAAGGATTTTCGATGTATAGTCCCACCAGCCCGAGCTGCCTTTTTCAAAAAAAGCATCACGGTAGGCTTCCATATATTTATAATATTTTTCGTTGCTGATAGCCCCCAGCGAAAGCTGAAGGTCAAGCTCTTTCATAACGGATTTCATAGCGTCTGATGCCATATAGGCATTGTCGCGGATACCAACGGCAATACCTTCAACCAGAGGTTTACCTGCAGCATCGTATGTCAGACGGGAGAAATCCACCTCGCTTACTGCCGATTCCACAGCCCTGCGGACAGCTTCTTTGACAGAAGCAAGGTCAATTTCGGGTTTTTTACTTTTAGCGATAATAACACAACCTTTCAATCAGTTAAAACGCCGCCGATAAATCACCGCACTTTTTTATCGCATATTTCCGTTTAAGCCTCATAAGTCTGCCGCGGGCTTCGCGGTCGCTCACACGGGATAGGTCAGCACCACGTATTTCCATAATCTTTGAAAGAGTATGCTCAGCGGTAAGCCCTTTAAAAAGCGAGATAAATTTCCACCAATGAAGCTTTGTGGAATTAAGGTCAATTCCGTATTGCGACAAAAAAGCACAGTAGATATAATCGGCATCAAGGTCGAAGCTGAAAAGTGCTTCTTCGCCTTTTTCGGATTTTTCGCCACGTGTGAAGAAAAA
>JAZOTK010000006.1:0-2500 GCA_045657605.1 Clostridia bacterium | reverse complement strand
CGAAGCCAGCCGGCTATAACGGCAGTTACCAAAAGCATATAAATCATCACAGAACCTATAAGCATACGGGTGTTGAATTTAATTATTTCACTAAAAAACATAACTCCGTGTGCTTTAAATAAGAAATATATCCCTGCACAGAAAACAGAAAAACCGACAAGCCACAGATTTGAGCCGCCTTTCAAACGAATCATCATAGAAAATATCGCTGTACCCAAAAGCATAAATGCAAACAAAATAAGCGCAATGCCCAATATTCTATGTGCACTTCCACGGTTTAACGTATCTCTCTCAAAATCCGTTCCGCCATAAGTGCTTAAGTTGCCGAGGAAGTCATCAACAGCTCCCGGATTTCCGAATTTATGAGGGTTTTTCAGCTTGATTGTAATTTCTTCAGCACCTGTGCATTCATATCCGATATACATTTTACCGCACAAATCTTCTCCGATAAGGTCGCTCTCGGCATCAAAGGGGCGGAATTCTTCGCCTCCTTCTGAAACCTCACCGCCGATATGATTAAAGTAAAACGCAAGGATAGTCCCTTCAGATGCTTTTCCTATAACCTCTCCCGTAGTAGGTACATATAGCTGAAAATTCCCTTTCAGCGTAACATCACCTTTATCAGCAGGAATATGCTCACCTTTGACATAAGGTTGCCAGTCACCATCAGCCACTTTATACTCACCCTGAAATTCTGCCGAAAGATACAGTGCGTTCATTGCCTGACTTCCATAATCCCTTCCTGTATATACAAAGAAACAAAGAACAATGGCAAGTAAAAAGATACATACACCGATAAATATTTTATTTTTTAAATTCTCTTTAACAGATTTCATAATAATTCTCCGCAAACAGTATTTCTATCCGCTTACTATATATTCAACAATACTATAGCCGCTGGCAAACAAATCGCACCTGCAATAGCAATATAAGAGAATATACGTTTTGTGTTCCAATATGAAAATGCCTCACATATACACACAACGACTATAGCTATGCAAGTAATAAGGTCTGCAGATTCCACTTTGCCGGTTCTTTCTAACGCTTCAAATATTAAATATACGCAAAAAGCAATTCCGGCAATAATATCCATAACTTTTTGGAATGTAGTTTTTTCGCTCCATTTTTCATTCATAATTAATTCTTCTTTCTTTTGTTCAAATTGCTGTATCAGCAATTATACTATATCTCATTATACCACACTTATTTTGTTTTTTCAATAAATCTTTGAAAAATTACTGCAATTTCTGCTCTTGTTGCATTATCCTTAGGATTTACCGTGCTGATTGTTTTTCCGTTTATAATACCCGCACCTATTACATATTGCATAGCAGGGATTGCATATTCAGATATATCAAACGCATCATCATAGGAAAGTATATTGGTTTCTTCTCCTGCGCTTACATCATATCCCTTAAATTTTGCATACAGATACAAAACAGCTGCAAGCTGCTGGCGACTTATTTTTGAATCGGGATTAAAATCCTTGTCATTTTCATAAATCAACTTATTGTCATTTGCCCATTTAACTGCCGCGGCATACCAGGGTGCATCTTCTTCAATTTCATATTCCGGTTTTGTTTCTTCCGTATTGTACAGCAGCTGAAGAAGCTCTGCCCATGTTATGTTTTTTGAAGGATTGAAGAATTTATTTTCATCACCCTGCATTATTTTGTTTTCAAGGCAATATGCTACGCCATCGTGATACCATTCATACTGAGGCAATTTACTTCCATCTGCACCGTAATAAGGAACAATTGCGGCGGTAAGATTTTCAAGCCATGTATTGCCGTTGGTTCTTTTTATATCAAGAGTGTTCACGACAACAGAACTGATACGCTGACGGACAGAAGGATTTTCGGGTTGCATAATGATTCCCGTAGCGCTGATTACATAATACTTGCCGTTTCTTTCGCCAAGATACATCATTTCGTGACCGCTGTTATAAAGAATTGTACCGAAAGGAAGTTTTCCGAGGATTTTCATACGTTCTTCCTTTGCCATATTCTTCATATCAACCTTTGCCATAGGCATTGAAGTCTGCCATGTAGTATTTCTTGCAAGCTCTAATCCAAAACATTTGTATATATTTCTCATATAACCTGAGCAATCATCGGAATAAAGGCTTCCGCCCCAGCCGTATATATTGCCAAGAGCCGAAAATGCAGTCTTTGCAATATTTTCCTTTGTGAGAGGCAAATAACCGCCTGATACTTCCTTGTGTTCTGAAATAAGTGTCAGCTTTTTGGCGTATGTACCGTCATCATTTCTGATGGGAATCCACACAGCATAGTTGTTATATGTCGCCCGAAGGTCTATAAGCTCATTGGGATTTATATCCTTTGCGATTTCAAGGACAGTTCCCATAGTAAGCATAAGCTCGGATGTTTCCTTGCCTGCATTGGAGTACTCGGTGTATATCTTATCTCCCCACACCACAAGAGCATCTTCATTTTTTATATCCCAAGCCGAAATCCACTCTTCCTTATTCTTGCAGATT
>JAZOTK010000005.1:0-14933 GCA_045657605.1 Clostridia bacterium | reverse complement strand
AATAGCGGCAACGCTGGAAGCGGCAGAAATGATGCCTCATAATAAGCTTATATGCGTATTCCAGCCACATACCTATTCAAGAACAAAAAGCTTTTTTGATGAATTTGCAAGTGCGTTCGTATCGGCAGACACAGTAATTTTTGCAGATATTTATGCGGCAAGAGAAAAAGATGACGGCACCGTCAGCTCAGAAATGCTCACGGCAAAAGCAAAGGGTTGCGGCGTAAATGCCCTCTATCAGGGTGGATTTGAAGCGATAGCGGAGTATCTGCAAAAAACAGTCTGCAAAGGCGACCTCGTGCTGATTATGGGCGCAGGGGATATAGTAAAGCTGACACCGCAAATACTTGATAAATAGAAGATATAAAAAAGCAGTCACCGGAGTGACTGCTTTTTTTATAAAGAATTATCTTTGTATTCCGAGTTTGCTCATTACCGCTTCTTCGTGAGCCCGCATAATGGTTTTATCATCGTCCGTCATATGATCATAGCCTAAAAGATGCATAACGGAATGTACTGTAAGGTAGGACAACTCGCGTTTGTCGGAGTGACCGTATTCCAACGCCTGCTCTTTTACCTTTTCCATAGAAATTATAATATCACCCAAAACAGCGGCACCCGGCTCGAGGGAAAGCTCGGCTTCATCAAATTCAGCGGGAGTTTCAAATTCGTACATGGGGAAGGAAAGTACGTCGGTTTCCCTGTCAATATCTCTGTACTGACAGTTAAGACCTCTGATACCTTCGTTATCTGTCAGCGTAACGGAAATTTCCGTATCAAACTCAATATTTTCTGTTTTAAGTGCACATTCTACAGCACTGCGGATAGTATTTTCTTCTTCGGCAGAGATTTCCACGCCGGCATTGTCAAAAATTATGTCTACCATAAATACAGCTCCTTATCTGCGGTTTAAATAAAATTTCTTTTTCCCATTTTCGTTTTTAACAACTTCCTTATGATACTCGTGTTTTTCGTAGGCTTTAATGATTTTCTGTACCAGCGGATGGCGGACAACGTCCTTTTCGCTGAACATATTAAAGTCTATTCCGTCAATGTTTTTAAGAATACGCATAGCGTCCTTCAGACCCGAAAAAGTTCCGCCCGGCAGGTCGATCTGTGTAATATCACCGGTGATAACGGCTTTTGAGCCGAAACCTATACGGGTCAGAAACATTTTCATCTGCTGGGGAGTGGTATTCTGAGCCTCATCAAGAATTATAAAGGCATCGTCAAGGGTACGGCCTCGCATATAGGCGAGAGGGGCTACCTCAACTGCACCGCGTTCCACATTTTTCTGAAAATTTTCATAGCCCATAGTATCGTACAGAGCGTCATACAAGGGACGCAGATACGGGTCAATTTTGGTCTGCAAATCACCGGGCAGAAACCCTAATTTTTCGCCTGCCTCAACAGCGGGACGGGTCAGTATTATACGGTTTACCTCTTTATTACGGAATGCCTTAACAGCCATAGCTACAGCCAGATAGGTTTTACCTGTACCGGCAGGACCTATGCCGAAAACTACTGAATTTTTTGAAATACTCTCAATATATTTCTGCTGGCCCAGAGTTTTGGGTTTTACAGGTTTCCCTTTCATATTAATACAGATGACATCATCTCCGAGACGGGCAATCTGCTCGTCCATTCCGTCGCGTACCATAGAAATGGTGTATCTGATATTTTGTTCATTTAATATTTCGCCTTTATTTATAAGGGCTATAAGTCCGCGTACCGTGCGCTCGGCGGTATCCAGATTTTCATCAGAGCCTTCTATTTTAAGAATAGTTTCCCGATTTATGATATGCACGCCAAGTTCGCTCTCTATTATTTTTACATTTTCGTCAAAACTTCCGAACAGTCCGATGATTTCGCCGATACTTCCGGCTTCAATTATACGTTCTGCCATATTATTCCTCCGTTCTGCCACACTGGATCTGAATTATAATGCGAAAAGAAATGGCGCAGATTGCTGTTTTGCAGCGAGTGGTGCCGTACGATGGTACTGCCCCGAGCAAAAAACAGTGATATGTGCCTTTTAGTTTTCGCATTATTCCTCCTTGATGGGTTGCTTTTGTGCTATCTGCTGACTGCATTCCGCTTCCATTTTAACTTCAATGGTGTTTTCGTCAATATCGGTTACGGAAAAAGTCCTTTCTAATATAATAACATTATTTGAAGAATTTTTCAAGGTGTTTTCCAAAAAAAATTTTGCTTCCTCCGTTATTTTCTCCCTATCAAACGTTTCCGTAACGGAAGTGGTTTCAAAAAAGCTTGATTTTGTAAGTGATACGGGGAAATAAATGTCACCTATTTTAAAATGAAATACTTCTTCGCCTGTTTCAAAGCTTTCAAATTTATTAACCGGAAAAGGGAGACGTAAAAATTTTTTACCGAAATTAATTCCCCATACTGAAGTTTTTCTGCCGGTAGGGACTTTTTTTTCTGCTGAAAGTGCATATCTGCCGCTGAGTGTATGATGAGTCTGAGCCCAGACCTCGCCGTCGCTGTGTACAAACCGTACGCCCATCACATTACTGTCTAAAACACCGCCGGCGAGAAGCTGTCCTTTTGAAACATACATATTTTTTTCAACAACACATCTGCCTTCTTTGATAAGAAGGGAAGTGATTCTGCCGTCTTCGGAGGCTACAAGGTTGCAGGGAGAATTTATATCGAGGATTTCAGGTTTTTTAACCCGTGTATGATAATCGGCAAAAATTCGGGTTCCTTTTGTTTCCGTCCGAAACCAGGCAAGCTCGGGGGCGTTGCTTAAAACATGACGCTGAATATCATCGGGATTTATACTAAATACGGGAGTACCGTAGGTTATACCCGCATTTTCCAGCAGGGAAAGTATTTTTTCATCGGGGACCTTACCGTCTCCGCCTATTTCAATATACCAGACATGACTGCAGAGCCAGGCGAGGAGAAGCATAAACAAAATAAATCCGCCTATAAGCCCTTTGCGGGCGGATAATCTGCCAAGCAAAAACGGCATACCGCATTTTTCTGTTATCCTTGCGCGGGTATGGGTAGCACGGCAGATTTTACGTATTTTTTTATAACTGCGGACAGAAATTTTGCAGGTAACGGCATCGGGATAGCTCCGGTGCCGTTTGCGGGAAGTTTGTTTTGTGGCGGAAACGTCCCATACATAGATATTGTTTGCGGCACACATATTCAGAAATCGTCCTGTAAATCTGCCGCTGATTTCGATTTTAAGATAGCCGCCGGTAAGATTGATTATTTCTGCCGTATTCAAACGATTCACTGCCTTTCGGATTTATGTTCATTTCACATATTCTACACTTTTTATATGTCCTTTTATCATAATATATTCGGCGGTAACCTCTTTCATTTCAAGGTCGGCACCGTCAATTTTTATAATATATTTCGGTGTACTGAGAGTAATTATATTCTCGCCGTAATCAATGATACCGCTATAGCCGTCCACGATAACCTCGCGCATATCGGTAATGTTTATTACGGTTGAAATTCCTCCGGCGTTTTTCGGCAGAGCGAAAAGGTCGGCAACTTTTTCCTTTATGGTTTTTTCCAATCAGAATCATCCTTTCGGCGTGGATTATTTTTGATTTGTATTAATATTAATATGCAAAAAACAATATATATATAACACAGAAGAAGTTTTATGCCGCCGGGCAGGACGGCAGAACGGAGAAGACTATGAGGAAATTTAAATCGGAAATATTGATTACGGCGATATTTGCAATAATTATAGCGGCAATACCGGCACAGTCACTTGAAGCCACAAGGAAGGCGCTCAGCCTTTGCGAAACTACGGTTATTCCGGCACTATTCCCGTTTTTTGTGTGTAGCGGAATGTTAGTTCAGCTGGGTGCGGCAGAGATTTTAGGAGAATACCTGTCAGGAGCGATGATTCCGCTTTTTGGTGTGGGTGGTGGTGGTGCGCTTGCGGTGGTGATGGGTCTTGTAAGCGGATATCCGGTAGGAGCGAAAACAGCGGCAGAACTCGTGAAAAACAAAAAATGCAGTAAGTCGGAAGGAGAAAAGCTTCTGGCTTTCTGCAACAATTCGGGACCGCATTTTATTTTAGGCTCGGTGGGAAGCGGTATGCTGAAAAATCCGCAGGCGGGTATGATTCTTTATACGGCACATTTTATGGCATCTCTTACCGTAGCGGTGATTTTCAGAGCTGTCAGATGCGAAATAACAAAAATTCCGCAAACAGCTGATGTAAAACGAAAAAAAAGCTTTGGCGAAATGCTTACCGATAGCATAAAAAATGCGGCTGATTCAGTTTTTACAATAAGCGGGTTTGTGATAATTTTTAATATTATTCTTTCGTCGGCTGAGTATTTTGGCATATTTGAAAAGCTGTCGGCGATAGGTATTAAAAGTGAGATATGGCGTATGATTTTATACGCTCTGACAGAACCGACTAACGGCTGTATTGCAGTAGTGGAAACCATAAAAAATCCGGTGGCGGTCTGTATGATTTTATCGGCAGTAGTGGGGTGGTCGGGGATTTCGGTACATCTTCAGGTGTTGGGTATAATAAAAAATGCAGGTCTTTCTGCAAAATATTATTTTGTTGGGAAAATTATGATGACGCTTCTTGCTCCCGTATATACACTTCTGATGATAAAACTTTATCCGGTGCATATATCGGCATTTGCCGGAGAGTACAGTCTGCCGGGGATTTATTTCGGCTCAGGTGCATATTTTGTGGCAGCAGTAGTGGTTACAGCGGTATTTACCGGTGTTGCCTTTGTAATTACGGCGGTTCACAGAAAATTCATAAAGATTAAATAAATTATTTACAACAGGTTCATAAAATAGACATAAATTTATGCTACAATATAATCGTGATGAATAATCACCCCATAAGGAACGCTCAGATAAAATCTCCCCAATTTTATTTGACATCCTCTTTTTACTCCTTTGTAAAAGTACATACTTAGTCTGTTTACTTTAACAGACGCCAAACCCCTTTTTAATATCTGCCTTCCCCGAGGCAGATATTTTTTTGGTATTTTTGCATAAAAATTTCTAAATTAAATTTTTACTAATACACTTGATTTTATCGTAATTATGTGTTATACTTATGATAGATGTTATGTTATATTTTTATGATACAATGGAGGGAAATACATGAAAAAGAAAATATTGACATTTTTGCTGGCAGTTTCTATGATAGTTGGAAGCCTGCCGATAATAAATGCTGCTGATACATCAGATACAGCGGATATAACTGAAAAAATAACAACGGTGGCGGCTACACCAACACCTAAGGCTACAGCAACACCTAAGGCTACAGCAACACCTTCAGCAACGCCTACTCCTGCGCCGCCGGCTTTGGATTCGGAGCATAAATGGGGCTTTGCCGATATTCCGGAAGACAGCATAAACGGAGAAGCTGTGCTGGAACTTGCAAAACTGGGAATAATAAACGGATATACGGACAAAACCTTTAAACCGGAAAATAACGTAACCAGAGCAGAGTTTGTTAAAATGCTTGTGGAATTTGCCGGTTGGGGAAATATTTATGCTGACGGCGTGGCGACTGGATTTCCTGATGTAGATGCAGTAGATGGTGGGGAATCACATTGGGCGGCAAAATACATAAAAATTGTAGCTTCGCAGAAAATTGTAAACGGCTATGAGGACGGAAGCTTCAGACCCGATAATCAGGTTAAATACGAAGAAGCTATGAAAATGATAGTATGCTACCTGGGCAGAGATGGTGTAGCGCAAAACATAGTTCAGACAAACCCGGAAACAAAGCTGTATCCGGACGCGTATATGGTTGTAGGAAATAATCTGGGACTGTCAAAGCTTGTCAGCAGTAAAACCGGAGATTATACAAACAGGGCATCAGTAGCGCAGATTATATATAACAGTACGGGAATAGAAAGACATCAGGTTGTAACATCCGATATCACCGGCGGCAAAAACTACGGTAGTGGCGGCGGCGGTGGCGGCGGCGGTGGTGGCGGCTACGGAGGAGAAAGCACTACGCCGAAACCCAAGCCCGGTAAAAAGAGCGGTGTTGACGGCTCGGGCAAAATATCTGGTATGATTGTTGCTGTGAAATCAAACACAAGCTATGACAATACCATAATGAAAATTGATGATAATATCCTTACCTATGACAATGAAGATGGTACAGAACTTAAAAAGTCGCAGATAATTGTTAAGGTTGACAATCCCAATATTGACGGATATTATTATCTCCTCATTGACGATGCCGGCAAATACAGTAATTATCTCGGTTACTATATCAGAGGAACGTATACATATTATTCGGAAGATGATATGTATAAGCTGTTTGATGTAAAAACGTCTGAAACAGATGTATTTGAATACACAAGTGAAGATATAAACCGCGACAAGACTTTGGAAAATATTGGTGATAATACCGTATATTTTTACAGCGATGCGGGTAAGAAAAACTACAAAATCCCCGAAAATCTTGACGGCCTGAACATAATTTACAACGGCCGCATGATAGATATGTCTTCCACAGGCGAAACGGAGACGGAAGGCGAGGATGCGTCTGAAGGAGAAGCAGAAGGGCAAAGCGAAGGGGAAAGTGTAACGCCTCCTATAACAATTTACGATTTCATTCCGGAAGACGGAGACGTTGAGATAGTTGAATATAACAGAGAAATTAAGTTAATACGTATCAATTCATATGAAATGTATTATGCAAAAGAAATTAACGCTGCTACAAAGGTTGTAACGGATAAGTTCCGCACGAATGAGGATGGAACTCCTGTTACCGTAAATCTTAAAGAAGAAGACGGAAGTGTAGTCTATATAGAAGATATGTCCAAGAGCGGAACGGATAAAGAAATAGCAGTAACCGCTATAAAAGAGCATAATGTACTGAGAGTAAGACAGTCTAAATGCGGAACGCTTACATATGTGAGAAAAGAGAAGACATCATCGGAAAAATTAAGATTGAAATCTGTTAACGGCAAAATCTATACGCTTGGTGGGGCATCAAGTGCAATCGCAGCTAAGGATTATGTGGCAACAGATTATTTCTGCGATTTTGTATGGCCTGATCGCGAAATATTTATTGAGGATACTGCTATGGTGTATTTTGTTGACACAGGCAGCTCGGCCGGAAAGAAAATTACCAATATGATAAAAAGTGCGGCTGAGATGAAAGTCGGTTATCTGGCGAGCGTGAATACAGAAACCGATATATCCGGTGAAAAAGTGATATTCAAACTACATGCAGGTCTGGATAGCCCGCCGTCAAAAGCGGAAAGGATAGTGCCTACAGAATATGAATTTTACAAAAAAATAAAGGTGGACGGCAGAGAATACACATCAGCTGAAGCGGCAATTCTAAAGCTTAAAGAAAAAGCAGCGGTTATTAACGAAGGCAAACCCTCAAAGCTGACATCCACAGCAGAGGTATCGCAACCTATAAGATATGTGATTGACGGTAAGTATATCAGGGAAATAGAAACTCTCGAGTTTAATACCGAAACAAGCTATAAGGGGACGCCGATGAGATATGCGCCTACCAATAACAGCGGCAAATTATTCATTGCAGAAAATGGCGAAACCATGAGCATACCGGACAATCCGATATTTATGTTTGTAACAAATGACAGAACAAGCACAAATGCGGCAAAACACTTTAAGTACAGTGGTATTGGCGGATTGGTTGAAAACAAAGAATATAATGTAGAACCGTATTATCTTCCCGATAAAACAGGCGAAGGCTCAAGTCAGCGGCTGTTTGTAGTATACAACCAGGACATTGATGCAACGCCGACGTTTATGAATGATATAGTTATGGTAAATGAAGTAAATGAGCAGGATGATAACTATAAACTTTCTATATATAAAGGAACGTCAAAAACTACAATTTCAAGCCGTAACCACGATGTGGTTGAAAATGCATATCTCCTTGATGAGAATTTTGAAAGAACCGGAGAAAGAAGAAAAGTTCAGACCGGTGATGTGATAAGATACGGTATACACATTGACGATTGTGCAATGAACATTGAGATACTTTATAATATTAATATGGATCTGGAAAATGTAAAAGGTCTTTATGTTAATACTGCAAATGAGAAAATAACAGATTTTGCAACAATTCACGCCCTGCAGGCTACGCAGGAAAGTAATATACGCCACCTGTCAAGAATAGGTATGGTTTCCAGAACCGAAGAAAAATCAATAGTAATATCTTATCTTGTATCTGACGGAAATGGTGGATACACTGAGTATAAAAAAAGTGATGGTTTTACAAAAGAGCTTAAAGATATAACGGTAGTTCTCTATGATTTGACATCTGAGGATAGAGTTATCAGACCTAAAACAGTAAAAATGAGTGACCTCTGGGCAGGAGATATAGTATTCTTCTGGAGAGGTACGGAAAATGTATACAAAGGAATGTATGCGGTAAGATATGAAGAAGATATTTTGGGTAAATATGATGCGCTGCTTGACGGTACTTACGGTCAGGAGTCTCAGCTGATGCAGGCTATGGAAGATGACGAAACGGAAGGCGAGCCTGAGCTTGCGGCGGTTTCTGAAACAGATGAAGATGTGACAGAGGAACCGGTTGAAACAAAAGCATCAGAATTCTTCGTGATAGATTCTATGACATTAACAACAAACGATGAAGGCGAAGAAGGAAAATTTCTTGAAGGTATCAATAGTTGTGAGGAAACAGAACTTGTTATCGACAACATAAAAAAATCAGATGTAGTTATCTTGGAAGAAATAATTTCTGAAGAAATTCAGGATGCAGAGTAAATACAAAATCGGACGGTCTTATGACCGTCCGATAATTTCAGGAGGGGATATGTTATGAGTATATATAAGATAAAAACCGTAGATAAAACAAATATAGCAATGGACGATAAGATATGGGATATAGCCGATGTAGCTGAAGTTAACTGCTACCAGTGGGATAAAACGGGATATAAACCGGACACAAAAGCAAGAGTGCTTAAAGGTGCAGACGGGCTTTATGTCAGGATTGAAACTGATGAATATCCTTTAGTAGGCAATTACAAAAACTACAACGATATGGTATGCTGTGACAGCTGTATGGAATTTTTCCTTAATGCGGCACCGTCAAAGACAAGCAACTATATAAACATTGAAATCAACGTACTCGGAACACTGTATACAGGATTCGGAGCAAACAGGGAGACAAGCAGACCTATTGTAATTGATTATGAAAAAATGGGTATTGAAACAGTAAAGCTTGAAAAAGGCTGGAAACTGAAATATCTCATACCAAACAGTATTTTAGAAGAATATTTCGGTGAGACAGAAACAAATATGAAAGGCAATTTCTACAAATGCTGTGAAGATGAAAAGCTCAGACATCATGGTACATGGAACCGTATATTATGGGAACAACCGGATTATCACCGTCCCGAGTTTTTCGGTGATATTATAGTGGAATAAAGTATTTGCTCAATTTATTGAAAAAAATAAGGGGCTGTTTTAAAAATAGTGCAGAACAAACGAACCGAAGCATTATGCGGCAAAGTCCGCATAATGTCTTGCCCGAAGGCGTACATAGGTACGTCGAGAGGTGAGGTGCGTTTGTAGTCCGGTGGCATGAAATAAGAAAATCCGCAAATTTTTTGCGGATTTTTTCATACATTAATATGAGTTTTCTTTGCTTTTGATACTATAATTATCTATTTGTGCCGCCGGCGGTCTGTGCATTTTTAAACAGCCCCTTTTATTTTATTTCAGATAGTTGCCCAGTACAGTTCCGGGATAGTAAAATGCAAGTATTTCAGCAAAATTCATGCCTTGCGCTGCCATAGCTGAAGCGCCCCATTGGCTCATGCCAACGCCGTGTCCGTAGCCTCTGCCGTTTAAAGTAAATTTTTCGTCTCCGACAGATAAAGGCGAAACACCGTTTTCGTCAATAGTATATATCGTATCGGGCAGGGGAACAGCGTTGCCGTTTCCGTCTAAAACATAAGAACCTTTTGCATCGGAGGTGCCGTCAATTCCTATCAGAAGGAATTTTCCTCCTGCACCACCGCTTATTGTATACATCTGACTTTTAAGACCCAGAAAACTGCGGGTTTTTTCTTTTGTAAGCGTAAATGTGCCGCCTGTGCCGGTTATTTCAAGCTCGGTAATTCTGCCGCATTCGGCAATCTGAGTGGCTTTCATTCCCGTAACAGCTCCTACATCGCCGCCGTATTTTTTAATTCCTTCGGCTACTTCTTCTGGAGTGACCTCTACGCTCCAGGTAAGCCCCTTGACCTGCTCGGTTTCCTCGTAAGGGTCGGGTTTTGCCTGAAGATACGGTACATTACCGCCCCATACACTTGATGATGCTGCAATATATCCGCCGTTTCCCGCCGAATAAAGGGTCTCGGCAACTTTATCGCCGACTTTTACAACAATTCCTGCGGTTTCATCAACAGCGCGGTTTGTACTTTCGGTTTCGGCATCGTATCCGCCGTATGCCTGACAGTTCGTAGTGGCACAAAGCTGAAATCCGAGAGAAATATGCTTGTTTTTAAGCGAGGAATATACCATACTGCGGGCAACGGTTGCCTGTGCCTTAAGTGCCTCAATTCCCCAGGAAGGATAAACCTCTTTGGGAACAACACCGTACAGATATTTTTCTATATCAACCTTATTTATAACCTCAATACCGCTGCTGCCTTTACGCAATATGACATTGCCGCGGTATTTTTTGCCGTCAATTTCAATAATACCGCTAACTGCTGATATTTCCGTTTCATCGCCGGTCAGAATATTTGCTCCGGTCTCGTCATATATTTTTACTGTACCTTCTTCATATTTTGCCAAAGCGGAAGGGAAACTCTCTTCGCCTGATGTAAGCCCGTCAGGAGAGGAAATACGGACTTCAGACTTTGCTGAAGACCCATAGAAAAGACCTACCGTAACATCTTCTGCGCCGGCATTTACCATAGGAATGGCAAGAAGAATAAATATAAATAAAATAAGCGTTTTTATTTTCATTTTCATCACCCGTACTGTATTTTCGACAATTAATTGGCGAAATCCTTTAAAAAATATGTTAAATTTATTTTACAAAAATATTTGACATTTTGATATATTACTGATATAATATATATGATAGATATTGTTATATATCTGAAAAACGAGATAGAGGTGCGGTTTTTATCAGTAATGCAGCATACGGCGGCGGAGGTCGGTTTAAGGTTGCACGAAAGGGAAAATCGCCGAAATTGCAGTAGTTCCGTAATGCTGTGGTTGGTTGCGGCAATTAAAAGTTGCGTGATTGTCACCGCAAAGCGGTGGAGAGCTATCCGTGATTTGCGATTTTTGTAAATTACGGCCGGTTCCTTTGAACCGGCTTATTAAATATACGGAGGTATGAGAAAATGAAAAAATATAATGTAGGTATTGTAGGAGCTACAGGAATGGTAGGTCAGCGTTTTGTAACTCTGATGGAAAATCATCCCTGGTATACGGTAACAGCGCTGGCAGCAAGCAGCCGTAGCGCGGGAAAAACATATGAAGAAGCAGTAGGTAAAAAATGGGCTATGAAAACTGAAATACCCGCCGCTGTGAAAGATATGATTGTTATGGACGCAACAGCAGATGTAGAAAAAATTGCTTCAATGGTAGATTTTATCTTCTGCGCGGTTGATATGCCCAAAGATGAAATCAAAAAACTTGAAGAAACATATGCAAAAGCAGAATGCCCGGTTGTATCAAACAACAGCGCACACAGAGGAACTCCCGATGTTCCGATGATAGTACCGGAAATCAACCCCGAACATACAGATGTAATTCCTTTCCAGAGAGAAAGACTCGGAACAAAAAGAGGATTTATCGCGGTTAAATCAAACTGCTCACTTCAGAGCTATGTTCCGGCTATACACCCCCTGCTTGATCTGGGCGTGACAAAAGTTCTCTGCTGTACTTATCAGGCGATTTCCGGCGCAGGAAAAACCTTTGAAACCTGGCCTGAAATGATAGATAACGTAATCCCCTATATCGGCGGTGAAGAAGAAAAATCCGAACAGGAACCGCTTAAACTCTGGGGTAAAATTGTAGACGGCAAGATTGTTAATGCAACAAGCCCGGCATTTACAGCACAGTGTATACGTGTTCCCGTATCGGACGGACATCTTGCGGCAGTATTTGCATCCTTTGAAAAGAAGGCTACAAAAGAAGAAATTATAAATAAATGGAGAAATTATGTAGGCGAAGCACAGAGACTTCAGCTCCCTTCAGCTCCGAAACAGTTCCTCCACTATTTTGAAGAGGATAACAGACCGCAGACAAACAGCGAGAGAAACCTCGAAAACGGTATGGCAATCTCTATAGGCAGACTGAGAGAAGATACACAGTATGATATTAAATTTGTATGTCTGTCTCACAACACCTTAAGAGGTGCGGCGGGCGGCGCGGTTCTTCTGGCTGAGCTGCTTTGTGCAAAAGGATATATATAAAAACAGATTGGAGAGTTAAAAATGGCTAAAAAAATACCATTTACCGGTTCGGCTGTTGCTATAGTAACTCCGATGACAGACAGCGGTATTGATTATAAAACCTTTGCGGAAATAATTGAATTTCAGATTAAAAACAAAACCGATGCTATTGTTGTATGCGGAACTACAGGCGAAGCATCAACCATGAGCGATGATGAGCATATAGAAGCAATCAGATTTGCGGTAAAACAGGTAGCAGGCAGAATTCCCGTTATTGCAGGTACGGGCAGTAACGATACAATATATGCCACAAACCTCAGCAAAGAAGCTGAAAAAGCAGGTGCAGACGCACTTCTGCTTGTAACTCCGTATTATAATAAAACAACACAGGCAGGCCTTATTGCACATTTCACACATACTGCCGATGCGGTGAATATCCCCATTATTCTGTACAATGTACCGGGCAGAACGGGTATGGGTATTACGGTTGAAACCTGCAAAACCCTGTCAAAACATAAAAATATTGTAGCTATAAAGGAAGCCAGCGGCGATATTGCTCTGGCAGCAAAGATAGCAGCTGCCTGCGGTGATGATTTATATCTCTATTCGGGTAATGACGATATGATAACACCTATGCTGTCAATAGGCGGTAAGGGCGTAATTTCCGTACTTGCAAATGTATGCCCGGAAGATACACATAATATCTGTCAGACATATTTTGACGGCAACACAGCAGAAAGCACCCGTCTCCAGCTGAAATATATGGATCTGGTAGGACTGCTGTTCTGCGAGGTAAATCCCATTCCTGTGAAAAAAGCCGTAGAGCTTATGGGCTTTGCGAATATGGGACTGAGACTTCCGCTTGTGGAAATGTCCGAAAAGAACACAGACCTGCTTAAAGCAGAGATGAAAAAACTCGGTATTATCTGACTGAAAGGAATTTATACAGATGACAAGAATAATTCTCAGCGGCTGCAACGGCAAAATGGGTCAGGTCATAACAGCTATTGCAGGCGAAAAGGATGATGTTGAAATAGTATGCGGAACAGACCTGACAGAAGGAAATAACAGCTACCCTGTATATGCTAATCCTTATGCGTATACAGGCGAAGCGGATGTAATAATAGATTTTTCTCACCCCTCGGCATTTGATAATCTCACAAAATATGCCGCAGAGAAAAAAATACCGCTCGTTATGTGTACTACAGGTCTTTCAAGTGAGCAGAGAAACAAATTAACCGACCTTGCTAAAGAAATCCCCGTATTTTTCTCAGCAAATATGTCGCTTGGAGTAAATCTGCTTATAGAGCTTGCACAAAAAGCGGCGGCAATGCTTTACGGTAATTTCGATATAGAAATAGTAGAACGTCATCACAATCAGAAGATAGACGCTCCGAGTGGTACAGCTCTTGCCATTGCAGATGCCATAAACGAAACTATTCCCGATGAAGCGGAATATATGTATGACCGCCATGCCCAGAGGAAAAAAAGAGGGGCAAAGGAAATCGGTATTCATGCGGTAAGAGGTGGAAATATAGTGGGTGACCACCAGGTTATTTTTGCCGGCAAAGACGAAATAATCGAACTGAGCCACCATGCGGCAAGCAAAGAAATATTTGCCGTAGGAGCAATTAAAGCGGCGGTATTTATGAAAAATAAACCTGCCGGTATGTACAGTATGAAAGAGCTTGTACAGGCGGAAACAGGAATCTGATTACCTGAAAGGACGGTGCGATTTGAGCGGCGTTATAACAAAACTGACAGTAACAGATGATGTATGCCTTATTACACTCAGCGGTATGCCGGGCTCTGTATCGGCGGTGGAAGATGTGCTGGACGCAATAGCAAAAGCCGGAATTAATGTGGATATGATAAACCAGACGCCTTTTGTAAAAAGCAGCAGTATATTATTTTCATTTACAATTCTTAAAGACGATTTGCCGGCTGCGATGAATGTGCTGGGCGGATTTAAGAAAAAATATCCTAAAATGTCGACTGAAATAGTAACTGACAATACCAAACTCTGTGTATATGGCGAGTATATGCCGGACAAATGCGGAGTTGCCGCAGAATTTTTCAGCATTTTCAAAAATAAAGATATTGAAATCAGACTTGTTACTACATCAGTCTGCGATATTTCCGTTCTTATTGCACAATGCAGTGCAGACGATGCGATAAAAACAATTTGCACTCACTACGGAATTTAACAAAACATAAACGCTGCCGGAAGAAACGGCAGCGTTTTTTGGTATATAAAAATTACAATAATTCCACATGATAATTGCATGGATAAAAGAGGATATACACTGCGTTTTTTGTGGGCGTTTTTTCTTTTGGGCTATTTGCCCGAAGAAACAAAAAAAATTAGTATAAAACTTACAAATATTAAATAATGATATTGACAAATGTTAGGGAAAATGGTACAATAAATATGTTAAAATTAGGCTGGGAAACTAGCTCGGAAAAGCAAAAAAATAGCCGTAAAACCGAAAAAAACAGCTGCAGATATCG
>JAZOTK010000004.1:0-6702 GCA_045657605.1 Clostridia bacterium | reverse complement strand
TTCTGCGTGGAAATTTTTCATATTTCGATAGTCATAATAAACACACCGTCTACACTTTTTGGGAAATATATTTATCTGTACTATTTAATTATATAACAATCCTCAATCATTATATTGTTGCCATCTAATATTATAAAGTGTTTTCCGCTTTTGCCTGTACACTTGCCAATTACTTTAATACTATTTCCAGTACTTAACTTTGAAACGCTATCTTCTTGGTCTGTGTCAAAATTAAGCTGAACATTTGCAAAATATGTATTTGATTTTAAAAGAACACATAGATTATTCCCATTGTTTGTTTTATCAATAGAACTTACAATACCATCTATTACTAAGATTTGACCAGTATATTCTTTGTCAGCATTAACGATATTTTCTGTGTACTCATTCATAAGCCTTGAAGCAGAAATATTGTTGAACTTCCCATATTGCTCATTTAGATAATTTAATATATTCTTTGAAATTTCTGTTTTTGGATACTCTGAAGAAATTTTATTACAAATATTAACAGCCTCTATATAATCCCCTTCTTCAAACTTTTTTGTTGCTATTTGAATTAACCTCTCTGCTTTTTCATCAGACGTTAAATCTTCTTTTTGAGATATCGCATCAATGCTTGTATCGGTTGCAGAAGGACTTGATAAAATAGCGATTATAGAAAACATTGCTATAAATATTACAACAATTATCGTTATTATAGCCCCTACGGATAGAGCATTTTTATTATTTGTAGATGCTTTCATATTAGTCAATGTATTAGAAACAACACTTTGAGTATTGTTTGTTTGTAATTCAATTTTCGAATTCGAACCGACTAATCTGGCATTTATAAATATTGGTTCTGTATTTTCATCAATATTAACAGTTATTGATTTTTCACATTTACCAAACGCTATAAAACTTAAAGTATGACGACCTTCATTAACTGCAATTTCAACAGTTTTTCCGTTTGCTAATTCAGCAACAACCATTCCGTCTAACTCTATTTTATATTTTTTGGCGCAAGCCATTAAAGCTGAAGTTCGACATATAATAATTTTTGATTGCAACATATGAATACACTCCTTTTAAAAATCATATCATAAAAAGTTTATATTTTCACAGTAAAGCATTTCAATTATTAGGCTCTACATACTCCCTATACTTTAAAAAAATGTAACCTGATCAGTTTCCGGAATTCCTTCAAGGCATTTGTATTCTTTCAGAAGTTCTATAACCGTTTTTGATACCTTTGTTCTTTCTCTGAATTCCTCTATACTGAAAAATTCTCCGTCCTCCCTTGCTGCAACAACGTTTTCCGCTGCAGAGCCACCCAGTCCGGGCAGGGCGTTGAGAGGTGCAAGTATTCCTGTTTCCGTAGGAATAAATTTCTTTGCATCCGATTTATAGATATCTATCGGCAGAAATTCTATCCCGCGGGCGTACATCTCGTTACACATTTCCAGAATTGTCAGCACATTTTTCTCTTTTGCGGTAGGATTTTCCATAGCAGAATATTCTTTCATATTCTGTTTTACCTTTTCCTTACCAAGCATAAGACTTATATCAAATTCATCGGCACGGACCGTAAAATATGTTGCATAGAATTCTTTCGGATAATATACTTTATAATATGCTATTCGGAATGCCATCATTACATACGCCGAAGCGTGAGCTTTAGGGAACATATATTTGATCTTTTTACAGGAATCTATATACCATTCCTCGATGTTGTTTTCACGCATCAGTGCTTCCTGTTCCGGAGACAGACCTTTACCTTTACGGACGCTTTCCATTATTTTAAACGAATCTTTTTTCGGAAGTCCGTGATATATAAGGTATGTCATAATATCGTCACGTGTACAGATTGCTTCTTTCAGAGTAATTGTACCTGCCTGCACTAAATCCTGAGCATTATTCAGCCACACGTCTGTTCCGTGGGACAGACCGGAAATACGTACAAGCTCTGCAAAGGTAGTGGGTTTCGTATCCACAAGCATTTTACGTACAAACCCTGTGCCAAATTCCGGAATACCGTAGGTTCCTACTGTACTTCCTATCTCTTCGGGCGTTACTCCGAGTGCCTCTGTTGAAGTGAACAGACTCATTGTTTTCTTTTCGCCTATTTTTATGGTTCTTGCATTAAGCTGAGTTAAATCTTCCAGCATTCTTATAACGGTCGGATCATCGTGTCCGAGTATATCCAGCTTAAGAAGACGACCCGAGATGGAGTGATAGTCAAAATGAGTTGTAATAATATCACTTTCCGTATCGTCAGCGGGATGCTGAACGGGACAAAACCAATGTATATCCTCATTTCTCGGCACAACCATAATACCGCCGGGGTGCTGACCTGTCGTCCTTTTTACGCCGGTACAGCCCTGTACAAGTCTGTCAACTTCGGCAGCGGAAGGATTAAGCCCTCTTTTTTCCATATATTTTTTAACAAATCCATAGGCTGTTTTTTCTGCTACCGTACCTATTGTTCCGGCTCTGAAAGTATATCCTTCACCAAACAGAACTTCCGTATACTTATGGGCGTTGGGCTGATATTCGCCCGAAAAGTTAAGGTCAATATCAGGCTCCTTATCGCCGTCAAATCCCAGGAAGGTTTCAAAGGGAATATCGTGTCCGTCTTTATTATACAATGTTCCGCAGACGGGACAGTTTTTATCTTCCATATCCATTCCCGAGCCGACCGATCCGTCAGTTATAAATTCGCTGTGACGGCAATTCGGGCATACATAATGGGGTTGCAGAGCATTAACCTCTGTAATATCAAGCAAAAACGCAATAAACGATGAACCAACAGAACCTCGCGAGCCTACCAGGTATCCGTCTTCAAGGGATTTCCACACAAGCTTCTGAGCAATTATATAAAGCACCGAGAATCCGTGTTTTATAATCGAGCCCAGCTCTCTGTCAATTCTTGCCTGAACAATTTCAGGTAAGTCATCGCCATATATTTTATGAGCTTTAGCCATTGAAATATTTACAATATCTTCTTCTGCTCCGTCCATTGTCGGAGTATGGGGTTCATCGGGCAAAAGTACTATTTCTTCTACCATATCGGCAATTTTATTTGTATTTTCAACAACAACCTCGTATGCAAGGTCTTCTCCGAGATAGCGGAACTCCTCAAGCATTTCTTCTGTTGTACGCAGATAAAGCGGTGCCTGGTCATCGGCATCTTCAATATCATATCCCTGCGTATCCATCAGAATCCTTCTGAAGACTTCATCGTGAGGGTCAAGGAAATGTACGTCACAAGTCGCAACGGTAGGTTTCCCAAGCTTTTTCCCGATTTCAATTATCCGTTTATTTATTGCCTGGAGACCCTTTCTGCTTGCAACCTTGCCCTTTTTTACCATGAATTCATTATTCCCGTCGGGCTGAATTTCAAGATAATCGTAAAATTCTGCGATTTTTTCGATTTCCCGTTGTTTTTTCCCGTTAAGCACCGCCTGGTACAGCTCGCCGGCTTCACAGGCCGAGCCTAAAATAAGCCCTTCTCTGTATTTATTGATCAGGCTTCTCGGAATTATCGGTTTCCTGTAAAAATGATTCAGATGCGATTCCGAAATTATATGATACAGATTTTCGAGACCTTTTTTATTTTTTGCTATAATAATTATATGATAATATTTAAGCTTTTTCTGATTTTCCGGGCTCAGCACAGTATTAAGGTCATCTATACTGTCTATGTTCATTTCACGAAGCATTCCAAAACAATATTTCAGTATCTCTGCCGTTGCCTCAGCATCGTCAACCGCTCTGTGGTGATTTGCAAGATTTATGTTAAGAAGCTTAACCATCGCCGCAAGACCGTGACGTTTCTGCTCCGGAAACATAGCACGGCACAGTTCAAGTGTGTCAAGATAACAGTAATCAAATCTCATATTGAGATTTTCTGCGTTCGTTCGCATAAAGCCCACGTCGAACTCAGCATTATGCGCAACAAGCACACAGCCTTTTGTAAATTCCGCAAATTCCTGCATTACCTGTGCTATTTCAGGTGCATCTGCTACCATATCATCTGTAATACTTGTGAGTTCGGTGATATTCTCAGGTATATGTCTTCCCGGATTAACAAAACTGCTGTATCTGTCTACGATTTCGCCGTTTGATATTTTAACGGCGCCTACTTCTATTATACTTTCCTTTACGGGACTGAATCCTGTTGTTTCTATATCGAATACAACAAAATCTGAATTTATTGTATAATCATCGTTTACGTTATATGTTATATTTACAGACTCACGTCTGAGATATCCCTCCACACCGTATAATACTTTTATACCGTTTTTCCTTGCTACGCCGAAAGCATCAGGGAAAGCCTGCACAACTCCATGGTCTGTTACTGCAATAGCTTTATGTCCCCATTTTATAGCACGGTTTATTAAATCTTTGACCGAAGTCAGTCCGTCCATAGAAGACATATTTGTATGCATATGAAGTTCAACACGTTTTACAGGTGCATTATCTGTACGTTCTTCTTTTTCAATACTGTTTATGCTGCTGCCCATAACGACAAGCTCTTTATCAAAATCATCAAACTGCACTCTGCCGCTGACTAAAAGTCTGGCACCTTTTTTAACCCCGTCTTTTATTTTCTTAAGCTTCTCGGCAGCTCTTTCTTTTTTAGCCTCATCGTCTTCCGTTTTTGCTCCTTCAAAAAGCTTTACTTTTATTGAGCTGGTATAATCGGTGACTGCAAAGCTTACCAGAACACGGCCGGATTTTAGCTCCCGTTCCTCATAATTCAGTACATCACCCTGAATTGTAACGGCATTCATCGACCCATTTATTTTGGCTATTGGTGTCGGCTTTTCCTTTATTTTTTTACCTTTTATTGTTCCGGTATGCTCTATTTCATCCGATGATATAGGAAGTGTCTCCGGCAGGGTCATATTAACTACGGGCTTTTCTTTATGCACAATAATTTCTGTAGGGATATGCTTTTCAGCTTCTTCTGTACGTTTTTTTACTATATTTTTTATTTCATCATTATTTATACTGTCAACAAAAATAACGGAATAGCTCTTGCCCGTCTCATCAAAAATTATTTTTGTAATTTTCTTTGCAACCGCTTCGCTAAGGAGATGCATTCCTTCAAACTTTATATTTATACGGATTTCATCACCGCTTAACTTCCATACAGAGTTATGAAGTGCACATTTAAGCATAAGATTTCCCCTGTACACCTTATCCAGAACATATTCGCTGTAAAACGATAAAATATCCTGAGACAGCGTCAGATGTCTGTAATCGCAGACAATCTCACTGTTCATATTTTTAAATTTTTTATTGAGACTGTTTGTTATTACATTGATATCCTCAAGACATAAAAATCTGTCAGGTTTTATTTTTAAAATTACTTTTCTTTCCCTCTGATATACTTCCATCCCGATAATTTCAATCTTATCGGCACCATTTATGAGTATATCTCCGGTAATTTCCGTAATCGGGGGCATTATTCATCTTCCTCTTTTATCTCATTTTGTGATAACAAGTGATAAAATACAAATCCGTTTTGGATTTGTATTTTATCGGTTTTATACTAATTACTTAATTATATCTGTTCCCATATACGGGCGGAGGACTTCAGGAACTGTTACACTACCATCTGCATTCTGATAATTTTCCAGAATAGCGGCTACAGTTCTGCCTATTGCAACACCCGAACCGTTGAGAGTATGAACAAACTGTGCTTTATCTTTAATGTCATTCTTGAATTTTATATTTGCTCTTCTTGCCTGGAAATCTTCAAAGTTTGAGCAGGAAGAAATTTCTACATATCTGTTGTAGCTTGGCATCCATACTTCTATGTCATACTTTTTAGCAGCAGTAAATCCTAAATCTCCCGTACAGATATTTACAACTCTGTAAGGTAAGCCTAAAAGCTGAAGCACACTTTCTGCATCTCTTGTCAGCTTTTCAAGCTCTTCATAAGATTCTTCGGGTTTGGCAAATTTTACCAACTCAACTTTATTAAACTGATGCTGTCTTATAAGTCCTCTTGTATCTCTGCCGGCAGAGCCTGCTTCTGCACGGAAACATGCCGAATATGCAACGTGTTTTATAGGCATTGTTTTACCGTCAAGGATTTCATCTCTGTACATATTTGTAACAGGCACTTCTGCAGTAGGAATAAGGAAATATTCATCACCTGTGGTTTTATATGCATCTTCTTCAAATTTAGGAAGCTGACCTGTTCCTACCATACTTTCACGCAGTACCATATACGGCGGCAAAACTTCTTCATAACCATTTTTTGTAGTATGCGTATCAAGGAAAAAGCTTATTATTGATCTTTCAAGTCTTGCTCCTGCATTTTTATAGAACGTAAATCTCGATCCGGAAACCTTTGCTCCTGTAGCAAAATCAAGAATACCCAGATTTTCGCCTATATCCCAATGAGCTTTAGGTTCAAAATCAAATTTTGTGGGCTCTGACCATTTTCTTACCTCAACATTATCCTCATCGGTAGCACCTACAGGTACTGATTCGTGAGGTATATTGGGTATTGTCATCATAATGGCTTTTATTTCTTCATCAAGCTCTTTTACCTGTGCATCAAGCTCTTTTACCTTTTCAGAAATTTCTTTCATTTCAGCAAAAATCCCGCTTACGTCTTTTCCTTCTTTTTTAAGAACAGGTATCTGCTTTGATACTTCATTCTGCTTTGCTTTTAAGGTTTCTGTATTATATAAAACCTGTCTT
>JAZOTK010000003.1:0-6461 GCA_045657605.1 Clostridia bacterium | reverse complement strand
GAGTCCTGAGAATGACCAGTTATGGGATGCTGATTGTGACGGTGTTATAGAAGGCCGTCAGCATCACACACTTGACAACGAGCTGTTTGGCCCCAACGGCTGGATGCAGGGATTTTATCTTGCTGCCCTTAAAGCAGCTGCAGAAATGGCAGATTATCTTGGAGACTGTGAGGCAGCCGGAAAGTATAGTGAATTGTTCGAAAAAGGCTATAAATATACAAAAGATAATTTATTTAACGGTAAGTACTTCATACAGGAAATTAACCTCAAAGATAAAAACATTTCCGATAGGTTTGAGTGTTCGGATTTATTCTGGAGTGATGAACTGGAAGAAATATGTTATCAGATTGCAGACGGATGTATCATTGACCAGCTTATTGCTCAATGGCACGCAAGACTTTGCGGCATAGGAGATATTTTTGATGAAAAGCAGGCGAAAACTGCAGCAATAAATATATTTAAAAATAATTTCAAAGAATCTATGAGGGATTTTGTTAATCCGTGGAGACTTTTTGCATTTAATAACGATGGCGGAACGGTTATATGTTCATATCCCGAAGATATTAAAAAACCCAAAAATCCGCTTCCTTACAGCGAAGAAGTTATGTCGGGATTTGAATATTCATTTGCAGGAACCCTTATTATGTACGGCTTATATGATGAAGCTATCAAAGTGATGCAGACGGCAAGAAACAGATATAACGGTAAAAACAGAAATCCGTGGAATGATGAAGAGTGCGGACATAATTATGTAAGAAGTATGGCTGCGTTTGCTCTTATCCCGATTATAAGCGGATTTGTTGCGGATTTGCCGCATAAAAAGCTTACATTCAGCCCTGTCCTGAATCAAAGACCGTTTAAATCAATATGGAGCACAGCAACCGGTTGGGGTACTTTTGAAATAAATGACAATAAGGTTGTTTTAAATCTGAAAAAAGGAAACATAACCCTTCGCGAGCTCGCCCTGCCTTTTGCAGGTAAAGTGGAAAAAGTGATAATAGATGGTAAAGAAACAGACTTTAGCTTTGACAATGGAAGTATAAAAATTAAAGAAACTTGTATTGCTAAAAAGGCAGAGGTAATATTATAATACATAAAATTTATACGGAGGCATGGAGATAAATGTATGATGTTACAGTAATAGGCGGCGGTGCGGCAGGTATGATGGCGGCGGGGACGGCGGCATTATACGGCAAGAAGGTCCTGCTTGCTGAAAAGAACGGAATACTCGGCAGAAAGCTTCTCATAACAGGGAAGGGAAGATGTAACGTAACAAATGTCGCCGATATAAATGAAATGATGAAATCCATAACCACTAACGGCAGATTTTTATATAGCGCCTTCTCAAAGTTTGACAGCAGTGATACTGTAAGCTTTTTTGAAAATATGGGCGTAAAGCTGAAAACAGAACGTGGTGGCAGGATTTTCCCGGAATCCGACAGGTCGGCGGATATTGCAAATGCCCTTAAAAAGTATCTGTCGCAGGGCGATGTTACGATAGATAATACCGAAGTTATGGCGGTACTTGCGGATAACGGCGAAATCAGCGGCGTTACTTTTAAAGACGGCAGGACTGTAAAATGCAAAGCTGCAATAATCGCCTGCGGCGGTATGAGCTATCCTCTGACAGGAAGTACGGGAGACGGATACCGGTTTGCAGAGTCGTTGGGACATACAGTAATAAGCCCGAGAGCATCGCTGGTGCCTGTAACCGTTAAAGAAGCCTGGGTAAAAGAATTGCAGGGACTTTCTCTTAAGAATGTCAGACTTACCGTATATAAAGACGGGAAAAAGATTTTTTCTGATTTCGGAGAAATGCTGTTTACCCATTTCGGAGTATCGGGACCTCTTGTGCTGAGCGCAAGCTGTCATATGAGAGATTTTGACGGCTCACCGTATATAATGAGTGTGGATTTGAAACCTGCGCTTGATGAAAAAACGCTTGATGCGAGAGTGCTGCGTGATTTTGAAAAGTTTGCCAATAAGGATTATATAAATTCGCTGGGAGAGCTTCTCCCGGCAAAGCTTATTCCGCAGATTGCTATGCTTTCTGGGATAAAAACCGATAAAAAGGTTAATCAGATTACAAAAGAAGAGCGCGGTGAGCTTGTATATATACTGAAAAACCTTGAATTTACAGCTACCGGACTTCGTCCCATAGAAGAAGCAATAATTACAGCGGGCGGAGTAAACGTCAAAGAGGTAAACCCGTCCACTATGGAATCGAAGATAGTAAATAACTTGTATTTTGCAGGCGAAGTTCTTGATGTTGATGCATATACCGGAGGATATAATTTGCAGATTGCCTTTTCAACGGGGTATTTGGCGGGAATATCGTGCTGATTTTTATGATATTTGAACAAAAATATAAAAAAATTAAAAAAAATTCAATTTAGGGCTTGTTTTTTTTTCAAAAAACATATATAATATATATATTCCCATTTTTTATCCGGACGAATTTTGTGCGGACCTGAGAGGAATGAATGAAAATGACTGATTACGGAAGTAAAACAAGTGCTGCTGCGGCAATAAAGCTTTCTCTTACGACAACTAGAGAGGAAGAAGCTGCGGTAGAAAAAGAGCTTCTTAAAGGCGGAATAAAATCCGTTGCTGTGGATTACGGCGGCGAATTTGTAAAATCATCAATGAAAATTATCGAATCGGCTATTGTAGCCGCAAAGAGAAAAGGCCTTATAAATTCAAACCACTCCGATGAAGGCGCAGTTGCCGGAGCAGTTCATGAAGCTATAAGCCAGATTATGACAAAGGCGATAGGGCTGAACGTGGGTGGCAAAATAGCCATTGCACGGTTTAAGGATAATATCAGTGTATCGATGTTTGTCGGAATAGGTCTGCTTCATCTCGACGAGGTGGGAATAGGCTTAGGACACAGAGTAGTAAAGGAATGATAGTGTGAAAAAGATACAGATTGCTCTTGACGGACCTGCGGGTGCAGGCAAAAGCACAATTGCAAAAAGGCTGTCTGCAATGCTGGGATATACATATATAGATACCGGCGCGATGTACAGAGCTGTGGGGTTGTTTGCTGTAAGACACGGAATTGACCCTAAAGACAGCAATGCGCTTGAGGCGAAGCTGAATGAGATTGAAGTGGATATACGCTATATAGACGGACTGCAGCACATCATTCTTTGCGGTGAGGATGTAACAACACAGATAAGAACTCCCGAAATATCAATGGCAGCTTCAGATGTGGCAAGACATCCTGCAGTAAGGCTTAAGCTTGTAGACCTGCAGAGGAGCCTTGCTGAAAAATACAATGTTATAATGGATGGCAGAGATATAGGTACATACGTGCTGAAAGATGCTGATGTCAAAATATTTCTGACCGCTGCTGTCGAAGTCAGAGCAGAGCGAAGATACAAGGAGCTTATTGAAAAAGGCGAAGACGTAACCTTTGATTATGTTCTGAGCGATATGAAACAGAGGGACCATAATGATTCAAGCCGCTCATTTGCGCCGCTGAAAAAGGCGGAAGATGCAGTGGAAATTGATACGTCGGAGCTGGATTTTGAACAATCAGTTGAAAAAATACATTCATATATAACAGAGAGGCTGGGAATATGAGTATTTTATATAGTATAGTACGAAATGCAGTTGCTGTCTATTACCGTGCGGTATATTTTGCCGGAGTAGAGGGCAAAGAAAATATTCCGAGTGAAGGTGGATTTTTGCTCTGTGCAAACCACAAAAGCAATAACGACCCGCCGTTTATAGCATCATTTCTGCCGAGACAGATGAAGTTTCTGGCAAAAAAAGAATTGTTTGAAGTTCCCGTTTTTGGAGGAATTATAAGACTTCTCGGAGCAATTCCGCTGAACAGAGGAGCATCGGATACTACGGCAATTAAAACGTCTATGCAGATTATGCGTGACGGAGACGGGCTTATGGTATTCCCGCAGGGACATCGCCGTAAGACAATAGAGCTTAAAGACATTCATCCCGGAAGTGTTGCGATGGCACAGAGAGTAGGGGTTCCGATTGTACCTGTGGCTGTATGCGGGGAATATAAAATATTCAGAAAAATGAAACTGCGTATAGGAAAGCCTGTTTATGCAGAAGAATTAAATCAGCTTATAGAAGCGGCAGACGGCGATAAGAATAAAGCGTTTGCAGAACTTCTTTATGACAGGATAGGGAGTCTGGTGAATGAATAAAATAATTCTGGCAAAAAGTGCCGGATTCTGTTTTGGCGTAAGACGGGCGGTAGAGGAAGCGGAAAAGCTTGCCCAGACCTCCGGCGGCGTTATTAATACTTATGGTGATATTATTCATAATCCTCAGGAAATTGACAGGCTGAAAGCCAAAGGGCTTATTCCGCAGGATGAGATAGATAAGCTTGAAAGCAGACAGGTGGTTATAAGAACACACGGTGTCGGCAGAGAAACTATTGATAAAATTACCGAATCCGGACACGAAATTATTGATTTAACCTGTCCATTTGTAAAAAAAATTCATAATATTGCAAAAAACTCTTGCCAAAAGGGTATAAAAACTGTTATAATAGGAAGTGGTGAGCATCCGGAGGTAAAAGGCATCTGTGGATGGTGCGGCAATAACTATGCTGTCGTATCATCAGAAGATGATGTAAATAAACTTAATCCGGAAGAACCCGTTGCTATTGTGGCACAGACAACGCTTGACCGCAGAACCTGGGACAAGCTCAGAGAGTTGGTAACAGAGCGCTGCGAAAATTATGTTGTTTATGATACAATCTGCTCGGCAACTTCGGAAAGGCAGCAGGAAGCGGCCCGACTGGCGGAGAAGGTTGATGCTATGATAATAGTAGGTGGCAGGAGCAGTTCAAACACAAAAAAATTATACGACGTGGCAAAATCGCTGTGTGAAAACACATTTCATATAGAACAGGCGGACGAAATAGATGTTTCCGCTATGAAAAAATTTAATTATATCGGTATAACGGCCGGAGCTTCAACGCCCGACCATATTATAAAGGAGGTATTTATTACCATGGAAAACATTAAATCACAGGATGAGCTCAATTTTGAGGCGATGCTGGATGAATCTTTGAAAACTTTAAATACAGGAGATACGGTTAAAGGTATAGTCGTAGACGTTAAACCTAACGAAGTTATACTTGAACTTGTTGGCTGCAAGTACAACGGTATTATTGACCTTGACAACCTTGCAAATGACACAACACTTACTCCTGCAGACGTAGTTTCTAAAGGTGATGAAATCGAAGCTTTCGTTATTCAGGTTGACGATGGCAACGGACAGGTAAGACTGTCAAGAAGAAAACTGGAACAGGAAAAGAGCTGGCAGAAGGCACGTGAAGTCTTTGAATCAGGCGAAATCCTTACCGGTAAAATTGTTGAGATTATGCAGAATGGCGTAGTTGCAGTATGTGACGGACTTCGAATGTTCGTTCCTGCATCACAGGCATCAGAAAGATATATGGCAGATCTCAGCGAACTCAAGGGACAGGAACTTCCCATGAGAATTATTGATATTACAGAAGGAAGAAGACGCAGAATAGTTGCTTCCGTTAAATCCGTACTTAAAGAAGAAAGCCAGAAAATAAGAGAAGCTTTCTGGGCAGAAACTGCAGTAGGCAAAGAATACGAAGGCGTAGTTAAATCAATCACTCCTTTTGGTGTATTTGTTGATATCGGCGGTGTTGACGGACTTGTTCATGTATCTGAACTTTCCTGGAAGAGAATAGCTTCTCCCGCACAGGTTGTAAAAGTTGGCGATACATTAAATGTTTATGTAAAAGCTCTTGACGCAGAGAAAAAGAAGATTTCTCTCAGCTGTAAAAAAGAAGAAGACAACCCCTGGACTAAATTTATGGCAACATACAAAATCGGCGATATTGCAACAGGTACAGTAGTAAGACTTGTTCCCTTCGGTGCATTTGTTGATATCGGCGGTGTTGACGGTTTAATTCACATTTCTGAAATTTCATGGAGAAGAATCAATCATCCTTCTGAAGTTCTCAGCGAAGGTCAGACTGTTGAAGTTGTTATCAAAGAAATAGAAGAAGAAAAACAGAAGATTTCTCTCGGTTACAAACGTATCGAGGATAATCCCTGGGAAATCTTCAAAAGCAAATATTCTGTAGGCGATGTTGTTAAATGTAAGGTAGTAAGAGTTGCTGCTTTCGGTGCATTCGCTGAAATAATCGAAGGTATTGACGGTTTAATTCACATTTCTCAGATTTCCAACAAGCATGTAGCATCTGTTGCTGAAGCTCTCCAGCCCGGAACAGAAGTTGAAGCTAAGATTGTTGAAATTAAAGAAGAAGAAGGAAAGGTATCCCTTTCAATCCGTGCTCTTATGGAAGAGGAAGCTCCTGCTGAGGAAGAAGCTCCTGCTCAGGAAGAAGCTCCGGAAGGAACACCTGTTTACTCTACAGAAACAGCTAATGAAGAAGCTACTGAAGAAACAGCTGAATAATTGCAGGTATAAAAGACCCG
>JAZOTK010000002.1:0-10153 GCA_045657605.1 Clostridia bacterium | reverse complement strand
GCTGATATTATGCGTTAAGTGTTAGGAAATGGGAGTAGAGTTTCTAAACGAAAAGCCGGAAGGCTTGCGGTATAATGTCTCATCCGCTGTTTTAAATAAGTTTTCCCATAAAGCTATACTAAAACAGCCCCCTGCTTAATTAAGATAAAAAGGGGTTTTTTTAATGTCAAAAACAAGATTGAAAAGCATTACTCACACGGCGCTTCTTATTGCGGTAACGCTGGTACTCAGAAATTTCAGTTTTCTGATTCCGTTTGGCGGAGCCGGAGGAATGCGTATAGGGATAGCGGGATTTTTCTCAAAACTGCCGGGTTTTATTTTCGGACCCGCATACGGTGGAATAGCTGACGGACTTGTTGATATTATAGCATATATTATAAAACCAGAAGGCGGATATATACCTCTGCTTACGGCAACGGCGGTATTAGGCGGTATAATGGCAGGATTTTTCTGGAAATGGATAAAAACTATCTATGTATCTCTTTTCAGAAAAATATTCGCGCTTATTTTTGCAATAATAGGCATTATCGGTGCAGTAAATACTATTTTTGTTTATTTTGTTCCGGGCAGCGGATATGCGATGTTTTTGGAATCCTTTGGGAAAAGGACGGTATATTTTACGCTGTGGTGCACGATAGCAGGCTTTGCGGCACTTATAATATTTGCAATAGATTATTTGCTGAGGAAAAGCTTTAAAGAAGTATATGCCGCGGAATTTATAAAAATGCTGACGGTGCTGCTGATAGCAAATATCACGGTAACCACGCTCAATACAGTAATCCTTATGAGCTTTACACCGGCACTTGCAAAGCTGGGATTTGCAGTATTCTACATTCCGCGTCTTATTGAAGAAATAATTATGACCGTAATACAGAGTTGGGGAGCAAGCTTTCTTCTTCAGCTGTACAGCCGGTATAAATAAAGAAAATTTCCGGTTGACAAGTTACCCTAAATAGGGTATACTTTATTTATACAATAATTTTGGAGGATATAATATGTTATGTACACGGTGCGGTAAAAATATCGCAGTAGTTTTTTTACAGAATCAGACAGACAAATCTGCGCCTGCCCAGGCTTTATGTATAAAATGCGCAAGAGAACTCGGAATCGGAAATGTTGATGCTATGCTGAAAAGTATGGGAATAGACCCTGACCAGATGGAACGAAATATGGACGAAATGATGGAAAACGTTGACCCCGAACAGCTCGAAAGCAGTATGCAGGAGATGATGGAGGCTATGAAAAACGGTGAAATGGGTGCTATGCTTGCCATTAATCCCACATCGTCAGCAGACCCTGACAGCGAAACAGAGGACGAGTCGACTTTTAACCCGTTAAAAGCGCTTAGCAATATGTTCGGCGGAGATAAAGAAAAAAACGACGAACCTAAAAATCCGCGGAAAGAAAAACAGGAAAAAACTGATAAGAAAAGAAAGACACTTGAAACCTTCGGAACAAATCTTACAAAGAAAGCCGCTGAAGGAAAGCTTGATGCCATTGTAGGAAGAGACAGGGAAATTTCAAGAGTTATACAGATACTTAACAGACGTAGCAAAAACAATCCGGTACTTCTCGGCGAGCCCGGTGTGGGCAAAACTGCCATAGCGGAAGGGCTTGCTATTCGTATAGCAAATAAAAATGTGCCGGCAAAACTGCTTTCGTATGAGGTATATTTAATAGATTTTGCGGCACTTGTTGCAGGGACTCAGTTCAGAGGACAGTTTGAAGCAAGACTTAAAAAGCTGATAGAAGAAGCAACTCAGGCCGGAAATATTATTCTTATGATAGATGAGGTTCATAATATAGTAGGCGCGGGAGAAGCCGAAGGCGGTGCAATGAGCGCCGCAAATATACTAAAACCCGCACTTGCAAGAGGCGAAATACAGATAATAGGGGCAACAACTCTGACTGAATACAGAAAGAAAATAGAAAAGGATTCAGCACTTGAGAGAAGATTCCAGCCGGTTATGGTTGATGAGCCTACTGTTTTTGAAAGCATTGAAATGCTTGAAGGAATAAAAAAGTATTATGAGGAATATCATAAGGTTGTAATAAGCAGCGAGGTTATAAAATCAGCCGTAATTATGTCCGAAAGATATATACATGACAGATTTCTGCCCGATAAAGCCATAGATGTTATTGACGAGGCGGCTTCAAAAGTTAATCTTTCCAATATAAAACTGGTTGAGATTCAGAAACTTGAAAATGAAATAAATGAAATAAATCAGAAAGAGGCAGAGCTTCCTGATGATGATTACGAAGGCAAAGCTATGCTCAAAAGCGAAGCCTGCCGTATCGGCGAGAAGCTGATGTTGCTTAAAGCAGAATACAGCATTCCGGAAATTACAGCAGAGGACATAGCGGGCGTAATCGAAATGTGGACAAAAATACCCGTCCGCAGTATTACTGAGATTGACAGCGAAAAGCTGATAAACCTTGAAGAAAATCTGCATAAACGTGTAATAGGACAAAATGCAGCGGTAGAAAGCGTAGCAAAGGCAGTCAGAAGAAACCGTGCCGGAGTTACAAAAAAGAAACGTCCTGTATCATTTATATTTGCCGGACCCACAGGCGTAGGAAAAACACAGCTTGTAAAAGCTCTTGCTGAGTGTATGTTCGGTAGCGAGGAAGCTCTTATAAGAGTTGATATGTCCGAATATATGGAACAGCATTCGGTATCAAAGCTGATAGGATCTCCGCCGGGATATGTGGGCTATGACGAGGCAGGACAGCTTACTGAAAAAGTAAGGCGCAATCCTTATTCGATAATTCTGCTGGACGAAATCGAAAAGGCACATGCGGATGTTTACAATATATTCCTGCAGGTATTGGATGACGGCAGAATTACCGACAGCCAGGGCAGAGTCGTTAATTTTGAAAATACGGTAATCGTTATGACAACAAATGCAGGGTCTGATATGAAATCAGGAAGTATGGGTTTTGAAAGTGAAGCCGCAATGGGTCGATATGAAAAAGCGCTGTCCCGTATTATGCGTCCCGAATTTTTAAACCGTATTGACCGTATTGTAGAATTCAGTCACTTAACCCGCGATGAACTTGTTCTGATAGCTGACATTATGCTTAGTGAAATAACATCAGGGTTGGCAGAGAAAAATATTTCTGTTAATATATCGGAAGAAGCAAAATTGCTTATTGCTGAAAAAGGATATAAAAAAGAATACGGCGCAAGACCGATGCGTCGTGTTATTGCCGATTATATTGAAGATGAGCTGGCAGAACAGATAATTTCAGGTAAATTATCTGCCGGTGATACGGTTGAAATTAATGCGGAAGATGGCAATTTTCATATTTTTGCGAAAAATATATAGAACTTTAACAGTTTGTTCATAAAATTGTCAAAAAAATATGTTATACTGTAAGTGTTAAATAAAAGCAGAATATCTTAAGGAGGCATATATATGTCGGAATTTAATGATTACAAATGGTATAATGATGAAAGTGATTTGAGCAAAAATTCAAATACGTCTTTTTATACGGAAACGATAAATAAAAAGAAAAAGAAAAATGTATGGAAAACGGTTGGTATAGCTCTTTGTGCACTTATTATGGCATCCAGCGTGGCAACCACGGGATATGTATTGATAAACGGCAGTCCTATTGCAGGAAATTCCGGAAATGCAGGAAACGGATACAAGTCGGCACTTGATTCGGAGTCGGGCTACAGCACACAGCTTCTTACTGACGGAGACCGCCAGCCTATGTCTACGATAGAAATTTCCGCAAAGGTAGGTCCTTCGGTTGTAGGTATAGTATGTAAAACCGAATATATGACCTTTTTTGGTCAGAGAGTTCAGCAGTCCGGTAGCGGAAGTGGTATAATAATAACCAGTGACGGATATATAGCAACAAACAACCACGTAGTTGAAGGTGCACGGGAAATAAAAGTTATACTTAATACAGGTAAGGAATATGATGCGAAAATCGTAGGGCTTGATGCAAAAACAGACCTTGCTGTGATTAAAGTTGAAGCAACGGACCTGCCTGTTGCTACATTGGGAGATTCTGCAAAATGTCAGGTAGGCGAGCTTGCAGTAGCAATAGGAAACCCGCTTGGGCAGGAACTTGCCGGAACTGTAACAGTAGGTGTAATCAGTGCAGTAAACCGCAGTATCCAGACAGCTGATGATGGTACGACAATGTCGCTTCTCCAGACAGATGCGGCAATTAACCCCGGTAACTCAGGCGGAGCACTTGTTAACGCTTACGGCGAGATTATCGGAATAAACTCTATGAAATTCTCGGGCGATAATGTAGAAGGAATTGGATTTGCAATTCCTGTGAACAGTGCAAAACCTATAATCTCCGACCTTATGAACGGCGGATATGTAAAAGGCAGACCGCTTATTGGTATATCTCTCCGTGAAATTTCTGCTGAAATAGCCGCTATAAACGACCTGCCCGCAGGTCTGTATGTTGCTGATGTAGCAGTAGGCGGTGCCGCTGAAAAAGCAGGCATCAAGCAAGGCGATATTTTAACTGCAGTTGACGGTAAGATTGTTGAAACAGCAAAACAGGTAAATGAAATAAGAGATACTCACAAAGCAGGAGATACGATAAAAATTACCGTAAGCCGTGACGGTGAAACAAAAACCTTTGATGTGGTTCTTCTTGAAGATACTTCATCCAGAGTATCAAACTAATACTGCAATCACATCTTCTAAAATATTAAAATAACCCAAATGCAGGCGAGCGTGCTGTAGCGCACTCGCCTGCGGAATTTTTGCGGGATATGAAATATAATTTTTGGAAATATCTCTTGACATAATCCGTTTTTTATGGTAAAATAACAAGGTATGAAACATACGGAGAAGTATCGAAGTGGTCATAACGGGGCGCACTCGAAATGCGTTTGCCTTCACGGGCACGTGGGTTCGAATCCCACCTTCTCCGCCAGAAAAAGACAGCTGCTTTTATGCAGGTGTCTTTTTCTATTGGAAATAATAGGTGGGATTCGAAGCCTGAGAGGGTTTTTGCGTAAAGGAAAACAGTCCGGGGGACTGTTTTATAGCAAAAAGGTGTGCAGACGGGTACTGCAGGCAGAGCCTGCGGTCGTCAAACAGTGCAGCGAGAATCGGTGCAATCCCACCTTCTCCGCCAGAAAAAGACAAGTTCCGATAGGCACTTGTCTTTTTTAGTTAAATCAGTCCTGACAGACGGAAGAAATTCGCCGCGCGAATTTTGTCGTAAAATAAAGTAAACGATTTCATAGATGGCTCAAACCTTAAAATATAGACAAAAAAACAAAAAATGAAATTCATTTCTTTTTGCAAGGTGATGTTTTTTCTTTTTTTACTTGAAAAATATATGATAGTATGATATAATTAAATAGGTAGTCTTTAATAAAATAGATAGAATACATAACGGGGGCTTAAATTGAATTACTTTGGTATAGCATTAACAATCCTGTCGCATATTGTGGCGGGGATATATTTGGAAAAACCTAAATATAATAAGGTTATTACAACGGGAATTTGGTTGGCGTTCGCGCTTTGTTCGGTATGTCTGGTTTTATTACAACAAAATACACAGTATGTTTTTTATAATATGCTGCTTGCACAGCTAATCACTTTTTTTATAGCTACAAAGGGTCCTGCAGGGGAAAAAACATTTCTGTTTTTGACATATGCAAATACGTTTTGTATAAGTATTGGCGCAAGGCTGTATTTGATGGCTTTTTTAGGTGAATGTGCATATTTGCCTATTCTTGAAATAGCTATGATTATGTTGATGCACATCCTTTTATGTAAATTCCTGCTACCAACTTATAAAAAAGCAAAAATATTTTTTGCATCAGGTTGGCTAAGGATTAATTTGATTTTAGTATTCTTTTTGATACAGTTTATAAATCAATATGCTTTTACTATTGCTGACAGACAGAGCGCACAAAACACCATTTTGGATTTTGTGATGTTTAGCATCATTTTTTACTCTACACTATTCTTTATTTTTAGTGCTGTAAAAGATGCTGCAGAAATCAATAAAAAAACATTTGAAAATAATGAGCTTAAAAACAAGGCATACGTAGATGAACTGACGAGGATGAAAAACAGAACTGCTTATATGAAATTTGCAAAAAAGCAGACTTTGGAGCACAGAATAAATAAAAGCGGCAATTTCATATCCGTAGTTATGGATATTGACGGATTTAAAAATATAAATGATATAAAAGGACACAACGAAGGCGATAAGATACTGAGGAAAACGGGAACTTTTATGTTAAAATATTTTGAACCTGTTAATTGCAAGCTTTTCAGGGTCGGCGGTGATGAGTTTGTTTTGATTTTAAAAGGGATGGAATCATCTGAAATTACAACACAGATGGAGACTATGAATGCAAGGTTGTTTGAAAAAGTTGGCGTAACAATGTCTTATGGCTGGTCTGAAATAGATTTCGATACAGCTAAACCGTTTGAGGAAGCCTTTAAAAAGGCGGATAAAATGATGTACGATAATAAACAGAAAAAGAAATCGAATGCGTAAGTGTTTCGTATAAAACTGAAATTTTCTGACATCAATCGGTAATTCATTCTCAAAAATATGATGGGTAATGAGTTTTTATAATTTTAATATATAATAATCCCCGCACTGTTTATATGAAATAACGGTGCGGGGATTTTTTACAGATTTACTTTTCTGACATCAAACATAGAGTTTAAAACAGCCCAGTTTTGCGGAAAATAGTTGTTAATAGTCCAGTAGCTTACACCACGGAGGTTGTATTTGTCTACTAATTCCAGTTTTGCTTTTATGCTACGGGCATCTTCAAACCATACTATATGGCGGTTGCCGTCGCGGTCGGTATAGTTGAAGAAAGGTGCTTGTGCGACAGGGTCGAACTCAATTGTAGCTCCACGACTTGCGGCAAGGCTTACGGCAGCGGTGTTTGAAACTACTCTTGCGGCGGAGCCTTCGCGGTAGGGAACGGTCCAGTCATAGCCGTAGTTGGGAATACCCATCATTATTTTGTTTGCGGGAATTTCCGTTATGGCATAGGAAATAACACGTTCTACTTCATTAATAGGTGCGACTGCCTGAGGCGGACCGTAGGTATAACCCCATTCATAGGTCATAAGCGTAACAAAATCGGCAGCAGCACCTATTCCGCCGTAGTCGTGTCCCTCGTATAAAAGTCCGGTCTGAGTCGGGCTGATTTTTGGCGCAACGGCAACTGATACGCTGTATCCTGAGGGTCTGAGTAGCTCGCCGAGCGAGGCAATAAAATCCGCATAATCACCGCTGCGGTCTGCCGGGATATATTCAAAATCCAGATCTACGCCGTAATAATTTTTATCGGTGAGGGTTGCTGTGACATTTGTAATAAGCCTATTTCGGGATTCGGAATCCGTAAGCAGATTCCCTATAATATCGCTGTCAAACCCATTTTCGGCAGAAAGATTGGTGAGAACCATAAGCGGTGCTACGCCTCTGAGACGGGCGTTAGAGGTTATAAAAATGTCGGGAAGGGAAGATAAGATCCCCTCGGAATCGGTATTATAACTGAACGGACCTATGTAGGTAAGATTGGGTAATGTGCGATTCAGAACAGCGGGAGAAATATTGGGATATGCATAGCCGTACACATCTATTGTTCCCAGCTTGGTATCGTTTGACGGGACGGTTATTACGGTGCCGGGTTCGATTTGGTCGGGATTTTCTATCTGCGGATTGGTCTGCAGAATTTCATCTGCCGTTGTGTTAAACAGTCGTGCTATACTGTAGATAGACTGCCCGGGACGAACTGTATATTCGGTTTTGCCTGCAGGGATTGCAAGTGCTGTTCCTATCGGCAGATACATAAGCCCGTCAATGCCGTTATCACGGATAAGAGTATTCAGAGGTACGCCGTAACGGGTTGCAATGGTATAAGGGCTTTCACCGGGCTGTACAACATGGATTATCATAAAATCACGCTCCTTGTTTTATAGCTCTGTGAAAGTATATGCCGAATTTTGTATAAAAATAACCTCTTTTGACAATTATGCAGTCAAAAGAGGTTGTGCTTTTTTATTTTAGCTTTCTGCTCCGGCTTTGAGCTTTTCGCTCTGGTCAGCGGCTATAAGTGCATCAACCAGCTCGTCTAACTCGCCGTTTGTTATCTGTTCCAGCTTGTGGAGTGTAAGACCGATTCTGTGGTCGGTTACACGTCCCTGAGGATAGTTATATGTTCTTATACGTTCGCTTCTGTCGCCGGTTCCTACCTGGCTCTTACGTTCGTCAGCAAGCTCCTGATGCTGTTTTCTCTGCATTTCTTCGTAAAGCTTGGAACGGAGTATACGCATTGCCGCATCTTTGTTCTGGAACTGTGAACGCTCCGACTGACAGGCTACTACTATGCCGGTAGGCAGATGAGTTATACGTACTGCAGATTCGGTTTTGTTAACGTGCTGACCGCCGGCACCGCTGGCACGATACACATCTATTCGAAGGTCGCTGTTGTTTATTTCTATATCAACTTCTTCGGCTTCGGGAAGAACCGCTACCGTAACGGTTGAGGTATGAATTCTGCCACCTGATTCGGTTTCGGGTACACGCTGTACACGATGCACGCCGCTTTCAAATTTCAGCTTGCTGTATGCACCGGAGCCGGTAACCTGGAATACAATTTCCTTAAACCCGCCGAGACCGGTTTCGTTCTGGTCGATTATCTCAACCTTAAATCGGTTACTCTCGGCATACATAGAATACATACGAAATAAAACACCTGCAAAAAGTGCAGCCTCATCACCGCCGGCACCGCCACGTATTTCCATAATAACGTTTTTATCGTCATTAGGGTCTTTGGGAAGAAGGAGAACTTTAAGCTCCTGAGTGGTTTCTTCAACCTTTGCCTTAGCTTCTTTCAGTTCTTCTTCAACAAGCTCGCGGAAATCCTTATCAAGCTTTTCGGCAAGCATTTCCTTTGATTCTTCAATAGTATCCTTCGCCTTTTTGTATTCTTTGTATTTTTCTACTATAGGCGTGATGTCGGACAGCTCCTTGCAAAGACGGCTCCAGAGAGGCGTATCTGCAATTATTTCAGGATCGCTGACCTTTGCATTAAGTTCGTCATACCGTGTTACGGTAAAATCAAGCTTTTCAAACATTATTTATCTCCAATAAAATTATTTTTTACCAAATTACCTTGGTTTCAACATCTTCGGCAATCTTTGCTACAAAATCTTCTACCTTCATTGTACCTATATCGCCTTCGCCTCTTTTTCTTACGCCGACTTCGCCTGCTTCAACCTCTTTATCTCCCACAACAAGCATATAGGGGATTTTAGCGAGCTGAGCTTCACGGATTTTATAGCCCATCTTTTCTTTACGTGAGTCGATTTCAAGACGGATACCGATTTTTTCGAGCTTAGCTTTCAGCTCATAAGCGAAATCGAGATGCTTGTCGGAAATCGGTATAATCATAACCTGAGTAGGAGCAAGCCATACAGGGAATGCACCTGCGTATTTCTCGATAAGCAGAGCGAGTGTACGCTCATAACAACCGATAGATGTACGGTGAATAATATAGGGATTTTTCTTTGTACCGTCGCTGTCGGTATATTCCATACCAAATTTTTCAGCCAGCATCTGGTCAATCTGTATTGTGATAAGAGTATCTTCCTTACCGTGTACGTTTCTTATCTGAATATCAAGCTTCGGACCGTAAAAAGCCGCTTCGCCGATACCTACTTTATAGGGGATTTCAAGGTGGTTCAAGATTTTTTCCATAGTACCCTGAGCTTCGTCCCACTGCTCTTCTGTGCCGATATATTTTTCTTTGTTATCAGGATCCCATTTGGAGAAACGGTATGAAACATCTTCATAAAGTCCTAAAGTTTTGAGCATATAGATTGCTACTTCAAGACAGGATTTGAATTCTTCTTCAAGCTGGTCGGGACGGCACATCAGATGACCTTCGGAAATGGTAAACTGACGTACACGGATAAGGCCGTGCATTTCTCCCGATGCCTCGTTTCTGAACAGAGTTGATGTCTCACCGTAACGCAGGGGCAGGTCACGATAACTACGCATTTCAGCCAGATATGCCTGATACTGGAAAGGACAGGTCATAGGACGGAGTGCGAATACTTCTTTATCAACAGCCTCGTCACCCATTACGAACATACCCTCCTGGTAATGTTCCCAGTGACCCGCT
>JAZOTK010000001.1:0-4986 GCA_045657605.1 Clostridia bacterium | reverse complement strand
CTTGTATTTAATATAGAAGGAACAAACGGAGAAGAATTTCCTAAAATTCCTGTTATAGATACAATAAATAAGGTAGAAGTTACTGCTCAGCAGCTCAGTACTCTTGTAAAAACAACATCATTTGCAGTTGCTCTCAGTGATATGAAACCTATCCTTACCGGAATAAAATTTGAATTTTCAAAAAATGAAATAAAAGCTATAGCTGTAGATGGGTACAGACTTGCGATTAAAAAAATATCTACCGAAAATTTATTGCCGGAATGCAGTTGTGTAATTCCAGGTAAATCTCTTAGTGAATTTTGTAAAATTGTGGGTCAGAGTGATGATGAAATAACACTCAATATAGGTGACAAGAGTGCTTTATTTGATTTTGGAAAATGTAAATTCTTTACAAGACTTCTTGAAGGCGAGTTTATTAATTATGTAAATATAATACCAAAAGAACACAAATATTCTCTGACTGTAAATGTAAATGAATTTACAAAAAGTGTTGACAGAGCAGCTCTTATGTCAGATTCAGATGCTAATAAAACGCCTATAAAAATAATTTATGATGACGGCAAGATGTCTGTTCTTTGTAATGCACAACGTGGTAGCGTAAATGAAGTTTTAAGCGTAAATTCAGAAGGCAGTGAGGTTATAGAAGTAGGTTATAACTGTAAATATTTGCTTGACGCACTTAAAGCGGCAGATACGGATGAGATAAAAATTGAAATAACAGGAAGTATAAATCCGACTGTTATAAAGCCTACCAACGGTGATGATTACATATTTATCGTTCTTCCTGTAAGACTTAAATAAGGAGTAGTGTTATGGAGACAAGTATAAAAATAACAACCCCTTTTATAAAGCTTGATCAATTCCTTAAGTTTTCAGGAATTGCTATGACAGGTGGAGAAGCAAAGATTATGATTTCTGACGGAATCGTATATGTAAATGATGTTAAGGCTCATGAACGGGGTAAAAAGATTTATCCGAATGATACTATTATTATAAAAGCTGATGACGGTGATATTAAAATTATTGTCGAAGGATAATTTATGTATATAAAAAATATAGATTTAACCTGTTTCAGAAATTTTAAAAAGCAAAGCGTGGAGCTTTGTCCGGGGATTAATATTTTCTACGGAAATAATGCTCAGGGAAAAACTAATCTTATTGAAGCGGCTTTTATTGCTGCAATGGGAAAGAGTTTCAGATTCTGCTCTGATAAAGATATTATTCTTTTCGGAGAAGATAAGGCTACTGTTAATGTTACATATTTCAGTAATAATATGATAAATGAAAATACGGTTATATTAAGTAAAACTGAGCGAAAAACTATGAAAAAAAACGGTGTTCTTTATAAAAAGCGTATGGATTTTATAGGAAATCTTAATGTTATTTTATTTACGCCGGGTGAGCTTGAAATTATAAAAGAAGGTCCTTATTTTCGCAGAAAATTTATAGATATGTGTGCCGGACAGTTGCGTAGCAGATATTTATTTGCATTGTCGGACTACACAAAAGCGCTGGAACAGAAAAATAAGCTTTTAAAAGAAGGAAATGCAGATCTTATTCATATCTGGAATGAAAGGCTTGCAGAATACGGTAGTATTATTCTTTGGTACAGAATTTCTCTTTTTAATAAAATAAAAGAAATGATAAAACCTGTATATTCCGAAATAACGGAATTTAAAGAAAATCTTACCGGTGCTTATATAAAAAGCTTTAAGTTTGATGATACAATGACAAGAGAAGAAATAAAAGAAGCTTTTCTTGAAAGCCTTATATTAAAAGAAAAAGAAGAAAAGGAAGCCGCTACATCTCTTATAGGTCCTCACAGAGATGATATAATCTTTTATATAAACGGTAAAAATGCAAAGCTTTTTGGGTCACAGGGGCAGCAAAGAAGTATAGTTCTTGCATTAAAGCTTGTTCAGGCAGATTTGTTTTACAGTGAAACCGGAGAACATCCGGTATTGCTACTTGATGATATTGCAAGCGAGCTTGACATAATAAGACGGCGTTATTTATTTGATAAGATTAAAGAAAAACAGGTTATTCTGACCTGTACGGACGCCGAAAAAATAGAAAATTCACAAAACGCTGTATATTATAATGTAAAAAACGGCAGCGTTTGCTGAAAGGAAAAGATATATGTTTTTACATCTGGGCAGTGATGTCATGGTTTTTGTAAAAGATATAATTGCAATTTTTGATTTTGAAACAACTACATTATCAAAAATTACAAGAGAATTTTTGAGTATATCTGAAGAAGAAGAATTTATTATAAATGTATCTGAAGAAGATTTGCCAAAATCTTTTATAATAACAGAAGTTGACAGAGAAAGTAAAATTTATATTTCACCTATATCTTCATCTACACTTAATAAACGGTTTGAAGAATTATACAGTGATGATATATATATAATGGAATAACGGAGGTAATCATGGAAAATAAAAAAGTAAATTCTAATTATGACGAGAATTCCATACAGGTTTTAGAAGGATTGGAAGCTGTAAGAAAGCGTCCTGGTATGTATATCGGAAGTACGTCTGCCAGAGGATTACATCATCTTGTTTATGAAATTGTAGACAACAGTATAGATGAAGCTCTGGCGGGATACTGTAAGAATATTTTGGTTGACATAAATGAAGATAATTCAATTACAGTATCAGATGACGGTAGAGGTATCCCTGTAGGTATACATCCTAAGATGGGAATACCTACGGTAGAGGTTATATTTACAATACTTCATGCCGGAGGTAAATTTGGCGGTGATGGATATAAAGTATCCGGCGGTCTTCACGGTGTTGGTGCATCTGTTGTTAATGCTCTTTCAAATTATCTTGAGGTTGAAGTTTGTGACGGACAGCATATTTACACTCAAAGATATGAGAGAGGTACAACCGTAAAGAAAATGGGAATTATAGGCGATACGGACAGAACCGGTACAAAGGTTACTTTTATGCCTGATGATACTATTTTTGAAACAACTGAGTTTGAATATGATGTACTTAAAAAGAGACTTCGTGAACAGGCATTTTTAAATAAAGGACTCAGAATAGTTCTGACTGATAAAAGAGTTGACCCTGTTTTAACTGAAGAATTTAAATATGACGGCGGTATTATGTCATATGTTGAATATATAAATACAAATAAAGAGGCTATACACAACAATGTAATTTATTTTGAAGCGGAAAGAGAAGATTCTACGGTAGAAATTGCTATGCAGTACACTACCAGCTATAGTGAAAATATTGTAAGCTTTGCAAATAATATTAATACTGCTGAAGGCGGAACTCACGAAACAGGATTTAAAGCTGCTCTGACAAAGGTTATAAATGAATATATAAAGAAATATAATCTGATTAAAGAGAAAGATAAAGACAAAGATAAAGAGAAAAAGCTTGACGGTGAAGATGTAAGAGAAGGTCTTACTGCTGTTATAAGTGTTAAACTCAGGGAAGCACAGTTTGAAGGACAGACAAAAACAAAACTCGGTAACAGCGAAATAAGGTCGCTTGTAGACGGGGCTGTTACTGAAAAATTCGGTGATTTCCTTGAAGAAAACCCGCAGATAGCAAGAACTATAGTAGATAAAGCTATAAAAGCCGCAACAGCAAGAGAAGCTGCACGAAAAGCAAGAGAGCATGTAAGAAAATCTGCTGTAAGCGGAAATTCAATGCCTGAAAAGCTTGCAGACTGCCGTATAAAAGAAGCTAAAGGAACTGAAATTTATATCGTCGAAGGTGACTCGGCAGGTGGTAGTGCAAAGCAGGGCAGAGACAGTAGTTTCCAGGCTATTCTTGCACTTTGGGGTAAAATGCTTAATGTTGAAAAATCAAGAGAAGATAAGGTAATAAGCAATGAAAAGCTTGAACCTGTTATAAGAGCGCTTGGTGCCGGTATAGGAAATGAATTTGATATTTCAAAACTTCGTTATGAACGTATTATAATAATGGCCGATGCCGACGTAGACGGTGCTCATATCAGAACACTTCTTCTGACATTTTTCTTCAGATATATGAGACCGCTGGTAGAAAATGGTAATATATATATTGCACAGCCTCCTCTTTATAAAGTATATAAAGGGAAAACCGAAAAATATGCATATAATGATGCTGAGCTTGCAGAGGCTCTGAAGGAAATTGGTGAAGATTCAAAGATTCAGAGATATAAAGGTCTTGGTGAAATGAATCCTGAACAGCTTTGGGAAACAACGATGGATCCGGAAAGACGTACTATGCTTAAGGTAGAGCTTGAGGATGCAATTGCCGCAGACCAGATATTTACTGTACTTATGGGCGATGAAGTAGAGCCCAGACGTGAATTTATAGAAGCTAATGCAAAATATGTAACTAATCTTGATATATAAATTTCTGTCATTCAGCTTAATGAAAGGAAAAAAGTATAATGGATAATACTAATGAAAAGGTTATATCTGTTGATATACAAAAAGAAATGGAAAAATCTTACATTGACTATGCAATGAGCGTTATAGTAGGACGTGCCTTGCCTGACGTAAGAGACGGACTCAAGCCTGTTCACAGAAGAATATTGTATACAATGTATGAAGACGGGTTTACACCTGATAAACAATACAGAAAATGTGCTACTACTGTTGGTGACGTGCTGGGTAGATATCATCCGCACGGTGATGCTTCGGTATATGATGCACTTGTAAGACTTGCGCAGAACTTCTCTTTAAGATATCCGCTTGTTGACGGACACGGTAACTTTGGTTCAATTGACGGAGACCCTCCGGCTGCTTACCGTTATACAGAATCAAGAATGTCAAAAATTTCCATGGAAATGCTGACAGATATTGATAAAGATACCGTAAGATTTGTTCCGAACTTTGATGAAACAACAAAAGAACCCTGGGTACTTCCTTCAAAATTTCCTAATTTGCTGGTAAATGGGTCATCAGGTATTGCTGTAGGTATGGCAACAAATATACCGCCGCATAACTTAAAAGAGGTAATTGACGGTTGTATAGC